>JACMLS010000060.1 GCA_014379485.1 Bacteroidia bacterium
CGAAGCAATGAGGAATCAAAAATACGAAGTATATTTTTGAAAATGCCCGGATGGCGGGTCATTAAGGAGCTGGTCATGAATCCGCCAAAGCTCCAGCCATGCACACCAATACGTGATTGATCTACGTAAGAAAGTGATTTTAAAAATTCAACACCTTTCAACTGATCTTCCATTTCAACAGTTCCTAAATTTCTAAACGTTGCCTGCTCAAAAGCTTTGCCGCGGTTTCCACTTCCGCGGTTGTCTAATGAAAAAACAATGTAACCTCTTTCTGCCATGTATTGAAACCAAAGATTCCAGCTTCCCTGCCAGGTATTTGTTACTTCCTGGTGGTGCGGGCCTCCGTACAAATAAACTACAACAGGGTATTTTTTTGTAGAATCAAATTTTGCCGGTGTGTACATACGGCACCACAAAGGCGTTCCTTCACCACCTTTTATAGAGAACAAACTTGCTTTTCCAAGTTCATAATCTTTTAGTGGATTGGGCGCTTTAAAAATTTCTGAAGATTTTTTTGTTTTACTGTTAATGCACGAAGTGATGCATGGAGTTGTAAGATTTGTAAATTCATCCAATACAAAAATTCCTTTTTCATCTACTTTGCATTCGTGAATTCCGTCGCCGGCAGTAATTCTTTCTACCAGGCCTTTTTTAATACTTACAGAATAAAAATCTTTATTTACCGGGCTCGTTGTGTTTGCATGAAAAAACAATCGCTCTCCCTTTTCATCAAAACCGTTTACAGAAAGCACTTCCCAATTTCCGGAAGTTAATTGTCTGATTATTTTACCTGTTGTATCGTATAGGTAAATATGATTAAAACCATCTTTATTGCTCTCCCATAAAAATTGTGCAGCATTATTTTTTACAAACAACATTGGTTTCAGTGGCTCTGTATATTTCTCATCTTTCTCTTCAAATAAAGTTTTAATAAAATTTCCGGTAACGGCGCTGTACTGATTAAATTTCATGTGGTTCTGATCGCGGTTCAGTTCTGCTATGTAAATATTTTTATCATCAGGGCTCCAGGCAATGTTTGTAAAATAATGATCATCCGGATTTCCGGTTTTCAAATAGAGAATTGTTTTTTTAGTTACATCATAAATTCCTATTGTTACCTGGTGGCTTGTACCACCGGCCATCGGATACTTTATCGGTTTATTTTCTGCGGGTGTTGTTTTCCAGTCAACGATAGAGTAATCATTTACCATGGTTTGATCCATGCGATAGAACGCAAGAAAATTTCCGCTGTTGCTCCAGAAAGTTCCTTTTGAAATTCCGAATTCGTTGCGGTGCACATTGCTGGCAGCAAAAACTATTCCCGTGTTTTTCTCATCAGTTACCTGTGTCTCTGTTCCTTTGTCATAAATAAAAAGATTGTTTTTTTTAGTAAAAGCAACCAGGTGATTTTTTTCGCAATGATCTGCATTGGAGAGGCCTGACATAAATTCTTTTCCGGTTGCTTTTACTGTTTTTGCAACAGGGTCCACTTCGTAAGTGTTCAGGCCTGCCTGCAAAGTAAAAGTGTTGCTGTTTATCCACTTTAATGAAGGGAGCCAGAACCTTCCGTTTTCATCTGCTTTTTTTAAAAGATCAGTAAGTTCTTTTTCACTGATAAGAACCTTGGTTAGTCCTTTTTCTGACGTTGCACGTACAAGCAGATCAGTGCCCGATGTGTTATCAACGTAAGAATAATCAGCAGTGCCCGGAATAAATTGCAAGCCACTTAAACGCGCCGGGAATAATTTTCCCCTGCCGCCCAAAACAGCTTCTTCCATAGTTAATAGTTTATTTTGGGCATTGGTTTGAAGAATGAAAAAAGAGAGAATTGAAAATAACAGAAACTTTTTCATAAGGCGGATTTTGATTTACACAAAGATACAATTTCGCTTTCTTCCTGGGCATTATTACAAACGGAGAAAACAAATTTTCAGCGGTAATATGCTTACTTTTGTAGTATGGATTTTAAAAGAAGAACCCTTCTCACAATTTTATTTGTGATTTTTATTTTTAAAATTCTTACCTGGGTGCTTTTAAGTTTCGGCATCTTTGTAAATGTGGTAAATGGTTTTGGCGGATTATTTATTCCGTTCTTCAAAAACAGCAACCGTGCATTCATTCTTGTCATTCCGTTTTTTCTTTTGAGCGACCTCTGTTTTTCTTCCGGAAAAAAAGTGTACTTGTTACTGGCCTTTGTTTATTTTGTTGTTTATGGATTTTCTATTCTTACAGACACTGTTTTAAGAGAATGGTTTCCCGAAATCACGGGCGATATTTTAGAAATCGTTGCTTTCTGCGCATTTTCTGTTCCGTTGTTGTTTGAGTTTTTAAAACACAGAAAAGCCATAAATCCCGAAAAAAAGATGCTTACTTTTCATTACGCCCGTTTTGGCTGGGCAGTTTTTTTAACCTTGTTCGGTATCGGCGATCTGTTTTCAAGCAACCGCATTGCCTTAAAATCATTTGCAGAATACGCACTTGTTTTTTGCGCCATTACATTCATCACACAGTTTTTATCTGACAAAGAAAAAATTTAGGAAGAGAACGCGGATGACACAGATTTAGCTGATTTGCGTGGATAAATATTTCTTCTTAGTGAAAACTCAGTGGCCCTTTGTGTCCTTAGTGGTGTAAAATTTGAAAATCCTTTTTCAGATTCAAATTTGTCCTTATTCTTGATTCGTAGCTTCAAATGGGTCGAATTCCCCATCAAAAGTTCCGTAACCATCAAATTCGCAATTACTCTCTTCGGCCAAAAGTGACATTGCTTCATACCATTTCATGAATGGTTCTTCTTCCATGTTTATTTTTGTGGTCCATCCGGTAATGCACCATTTTGTGTTTTCACCAACTGAATTATCAGATTTGACAAGGTATCCTAACTTACTTAACTCAATAGCAAGGTTAGAAGCATCATTTTCATTGCCGGCATAGAAAAAAAATTCTACGTGTTTTAATTCTCCTTCTTTCATTCCAAAATCTTTCAGAATTTCAAGAACTTTTTTACTTGCCTCATGTTTATCGCTCATCATAAATTGTTTAAATATTGATTTTGAAAATGAACTGCACTTTCCGGATTAGTAATTAGCAGATAACAATTCGTAACATTTGTATCTATTCGTGATTCGTAGCTTTACTTCCAGAAGATCATTTTAATTCCTAATAAAATAATAATGGCGCCAAATACTTTTTTTATGGTAGCCTGGTCCATTGAAAGCGCAGTTTTGCTTCCCAATAAATTTCCGATAATAAAAGTTGCAGAGATAAATGCAGCTGCTTTCCAATCTACATTTCCGGCTTTGTAATATTGCATTACCCCTAAAATTCCTATCGGAAACAGAAACATAAAAAGCGTAGTGCCCTGCGCTTTATGCTGCGTATAATCCAACACGTAAACAAGCACAGGCACAATTACCAGTCCGCCCCCAATGCCCACCAATCCGCTCATATAACCTGCAACAAGGCCAATAGCCAACAGAATAAGAATTTCATTCATAGATTTATTTTTTTCGGTTTTCACAGCTCAAAAAATTTATTTTGGGATAGCACTAATATACTAAAATATCAGAAATCAAATCTCTGTCAGTAATCCTGCAGTCGCCATAGCGACGACCTATAGGTACTGAAACAAACCCATATTTATTTTATTGCTGGTCGCGTAGCGAATACCTTGCTAGAATTAAGTAAGAAATCTAAGAACTATACTCTTAAAAATCAACACCTCGTTTCAAAAAATAAGCTAAATTCGCATTGAACCTTTAAAACCTTTCTTATGAAAATCAAATCTCTAATTGCAATCACAACTGTAATTTTACTTGCTTCATGCGGCGCTGCATCTGACAAAGTAGAAATTGCCAAAGCTAAAGACGTGTGCGAAAAAACCATTACAGCAATTGACAAAGGAGAGTTTGATAATGTAAAAGATAATTATTACTCAACAGAATTCAGCGCCGGCACTTCTAAAGAAGACCTTACCGGCAAATTCACCAAATTAAAAGAAGCGTGCGGAGATCTTGTTTCTTATACGCTTAAGGACAGCTCAAGCACTGCAGAGATCGGTTTCCCTGCACAGGCAGTTCTTACTTACGAAGTAAAGCACAGCAAAGTAACCACTACAGAAAAATTTGTTGTTATCAATCAATTTGATAGTTACAGAATTTCAAGTCACTCTGTAAATAATTAAACGAATTTTTGAACCACAATAGAAACATAGAGCACAATAGAAAAAATAAAACTATGTGTTCTATTTTTCTGTTTGTTTTTATTATTGGATAATTTCAGAGAGAATTTAGGAAGTTCATTTTTGTTTGATCAACCATTTATGTTTTGTCAATTCCTTCGTCACTATTTGTTTTCTAAATTCTATATCCTTGTCGGGAAGTACCCAATAAAGTATCACACCAAAAGGGTCATTTATATATGTAGGATCATCCTTGTTCTTCAATTTAGGATTATTGTAAAGTACCTGGCCCTTAAAGTATGGGTATTTTTTGCTGCTTTCTATAGTCGCATTATGGATCAATTCAAACAACGAAATAAAATCCTTGCTTCGTTTAATTGAATTATAAATTCTCGGGTCGTTTGAATTTTCAAACTCAAGGTACTTTAAAATCAGGTACTCATAAAACATACATTCAGAAATCAAAGAAGATTGCCGGAGAAAATTAAGGCTTAGTGAATCGTTGGATAGCAACTTATTTTTCTGTAGGTAGTTGAATGTTTTGTTGTAAATATTCAGGCCCATGTAATATGTAACCCAGGTTTCAATTACTTCGTTAATGTTTGTGTTTTGTATGGTAGGAATTCCTTTAGCTCTTAATGAATCTTTCTTCATATAAAAATCGTAATTAAAGGAATTAAATTGCTTTTTTACGCTATCGGGAATGATTTTATCCAATGCAGAAAATTGAAATGACTCGTTGAAATCGATTGTGTATGTTCTTTTGTTTTCTGTAAAATATTTTGATTTTGCTCCGGGTTTTATCCCAAAATAAACATTATAATTGAAACTTAAAATCAAAGGAATGCTATTTATTATTGGCATTTTCCCCCTGGCTGCGCAAACCATCAGCATCTCATCAGAAGCGGTATCTGTTATAAAGCTAAATTCTTTAAATTCTGTTTTGCAAAGTCGTCGAATATCGTCACAGAATTTTTTGTCTATCGCATTTTGCGAAAAACAAAAAGTGCAGAGAAAGATAAAAAAGAATATTATTTTGATTTTCATTATAAACCTCGTTGCGTCTCCGTCCCGACAATTTGTCGGGAGGAAAATAAATATCAAACAGCCAAAAACTTAAAACTTTGCTTTGTCTTTCCTAAAGTGAAGAAATTTTTCCTGCGTCAGGACTTTCCAAACTTTATTCCTCGCAGTTCGGGTGGACAACACCCGAACAAACGTGTGTGGGTGAAAACTGTCCAAACTTTTTTATCCGCAGTATCTGCAAAGCAGAGAAGGTGGACTAAACTTTTAACCAACTAACCTAAAACTGTAAACCGAAAATGTTTTCCGACCGAACTTTAAAAATCCGTACAAAAACTCAGCATCGTCATTCCCTTACGAATCTCTTTGTCGTCAACGCCCCACGCAAAATCAAGGCGAACAAAATACCCGAAAATTCTGCTGCGTACACCTGCACCAAAACCACCTACAATAGGTTCTTTTTGTCTGAACAATGTTACCTGCACTGGACTTCCGGGGTCGCCGTAAGTGTTTGTGTTGAGTGTGTTTTCTTCGCTGTAAGGATTTAAACCGTACCAGGCGCTGCCAACATCCCCAAAGGCAACGATCTGAAAATTATTAAAGAAATCTGTTTTTATCGGGCGGTTCATAA
>JACMLS010000061.1 GCA_014379485.1 Bacteroidia bacterium
ATACGGTTCATAATTGACGCCGCCATAAATAAACAGATTAAAGTTTTTGAACAATTCGCCAACGGGCTTCCCTCCTTTTTCGTGCAACCGTTCAAAATACATCTGGACCCACGATGGAATTCCCGAAATGACGGTCATGTCCTTATCAAACGTTTCCTCGACAATGGTATCGACTTTGGTTTCCCAGGATGGCATGCGGTTTTTTTGCAGGTATTGCGGAACAAAATGCGCCACGATTCCCGATAATCTTCCCAGTTTGATTCCGTTTTTTTCTTCTAAAACCGGGCTTCCCTGCAGGAAAATCATTTTTCCGTCGACAAAAGCAGCGTTTCCGGTTTCATGGATGTAATGCAGAATGGCGTTTCGGGCCGCTTCAATGTGAAAGGGCATCGATTCCCGCGTTAAGGGAATGTATTTGGCTCCGGAAGTGGTGCCTGATGTTTTGGCAAAATAACGTGGTTTGCCTTTCCATAATATATTTTCCTCGCCTTTTACGACTTTGTCAACATACGGCTTCAAGGCTTCATAATCCCGAATCGGAACATGTTTGGCAAAGTCTGCGGTCGTTTTGATCTGGTCAAAATGATGATCAGTCCCAAACTGCGTTTTTTTCGCCTGACGGATTAAACTCAGAAAAACTTTTTGCTGGGTGGCTACAGGATTCATAGCCCAGGCTTGGGTTTTTTTGTATATTTTTCTGGCGAAAATTTTGGCTGCGACTGACTTTATTGACATTTTTATAATCTATCTTAAAAAAGAAAAAGTGGGAGTGCTATTTCGTTTTTGATTTTTTTGTACTGTTTTTTTCTTCTTTGGCAACTTCGTCGCGCAATTTCAAATCTTCTTCCGAAGGCTCGAGCGTTACTTCGGACGGGTCAATTATATCCGCCGCCATAATGGAATCTTTATTGACTTGGGCGAATTCTAATTCTCCTGTCAACACTTTCTGGATGGAACTGATGTAGGCTTCGTTTTTCTTAAGGGCATACGCCAAAGAATCGGATTTTAAGGATAGTTCGGTTGCTTCCCTTTTCAGTTGTGAAGAGGAATATCCCGGTATAAACTCCCGCAATGGGGTAAACGCGATGATATACGTGGTTACAAAAATAATAACGACCGCGCCCAAAGTAGCGACAACGAACACGTTCATCAACGTCAGTTTTAAGGAGAATGTTTCTTCAAAAGTATCTTCATTCAAAATAACCAGACGGTTTTTGGCGAATAGCTTTTTCTTTAAAACCTGTCTTTTTAGTCTTTTCTCGGACATCTTTACTGATTTGTGATACAAATATAACAATTTAAGTGGCTTTTGAGGCTTTCCTTTATGGTTGTTGCGTTCTATAATTTCATTGCTAAAGTTTTAACAATTTAAAATCGTTAAATATTTACTTCATAGTAACTTTTTCTTTTTACCTTTGTCCAAATATTTTTATTACAAAATTTGCTTAGGCATTAATAATCACAATCATGGGAAGAATAGGTTTACCAGAAATCCTTATTATATTAGCTGTCGTTTTATTACTTTTTGGAGGGAAAAAAATTCCGGAATTGATGAAAGGTCTTGGAAGCGGGATTAAAGAATTCAAAAATGCGGCTAAAGACGAACAGCCAGCTGACAAAAAAGAAAAAGAAGAAGAGAAAAAATAAAAAAAGTCCCGAGCAAATCGGGACTTTTTTTATGGATAATCGCCATACGTTAAATAACCATACTTAACTGCACTCTTTTTCGTTCCTCATCCACTTCGGTGACTTTTACCTGTACATGCTGGTGAAGTTTTACCACTTCATTCACATCCGAAACAAAACCAGCTTTGAGTTGTGAAATATGAACCAGGCCACTTTCTTTGACTCCAATATCAACAAAACAACCAAAATTGGTAATGTTGTTGACAATTCCAGGCAAAATCATTCCGGTTCTGACATCTTTTATGGTTTTTACATTCGGATCAA
>JACMLS010000596.1 GCA_014379485.1 Bacteroidia bacterium
CTTAGGTTTTTCTTGATTATAAAGAAAATCAACGGAAAACAAACGTACAATACGCTTTGAAACTCTTTATTAACAGGGGCTACAAAGTTTTTAAGGAAGGACTAATTAAAGAATAAAGAGTTGAATCCCTTATTTCGTTTCCATTTTTTTTATTATCACGCTTTTTTTACTTTCACAAAAAAAATAATTCATGCTTAATAAACCAGAACATATTGGCATTGCCGTAAAGGACATAGAAAAATCAAACGAACTTTTCACCAAACTTTTCGGCAAAAAATTTTATAAAATAGAGAATGTAGAAAGCGAACATGTTGCTACTTCTTTTTTTATGATGGGAGAAACCAAAATAGAATTGCTGCAAGCCACAGACCCCGAAAGCGCCATTGCAAAGTTCATAGAAAAAAAAGGCGAGGGCGTACACCACATTGCATTTGCCGTAGATGATATTTACGCAGAAATGAAAAGATTGGAAGCAGAAGGTTTTGAAATTCTTAATAAAGAACCTAAGAAAGGCGCTGATAATAAACTGATTTGCTTTTTACATCCTAAAACTACTAACGGAGTTTTGATAGAGTTGTGCCAGGAGATAAAAATTGGGGAATAGGGGATAAGCAATAGTGAATGGAGGAAATTAATATCATGAATTTATGGAAAAGAAAAAAGAAACAAATCTGTGGGATGAACTTTCTGAAGAGCAAAAGTCTTCGGTAAAAAAATCAATTTCTCAATATAGGAAAGGAAAATTTAGAACACACGAAGCTGTAATGAGTAAGTATAAAAAATGGTTTAAGTAAATATAAAATGAACAATACTTACAAAAATTATTTAGAAGACACTTTGTTAGAGCTTATAGAAAGAACTGAGGAAGCGCAATGCGAAAGTGATAAAGGAGATTTTGAATCAGGCAGAGCTTTTGCTTATCTCGAAATAATTTCTTTTTTATTCAAACAAGCGGATGTTTTTGACATCAAAAGTGAATTCGAGAATTCGAGAATGAGAAATTGAAAAACTTTATTACTCCACTTTAAAGCAACATATCACCCTTATACTCGTCCCTTTCCCTCGCCCTTCGTCCCTCTGTTAGCTTTTCCCCTCTTTCTTCAAGGTCTTAACATCCCACTCTTCTCTCGTCATAATTTTAATAAGTTCGAGTTTATTTTTTGTGAGAAGCGTGTTATATTTTGGAATATCAGTTGCAATGATCGCTTCAATTTTTGCTTTTGCTTCTTCTAATTCTTTTCTTAATCCTTTAATTCTTTCAAGCTGAGAGTCTGTTGGTTTTCCGTCGTACCCGCTGATCTGGGCGTACATCATTCCAATTTTTTCTCTCAGTTTTTCTTCGCCGGTAATATTTGTTCCTTCAATTGAAGCGGAGAGTGTAAAAAGAATTACGTCGATTTTTTTTATGATAGGGTCTGCATTTTTTTTGAGTTCTTTTATTTTTTCGTTGTTGTTAGAGCGGTTGCCTACGTTGTCTTTTACGTCGCGAATCTTTTCACTTACAAAAGCAAGTTCTTCCTGCATGTCAAAAATTTCTTTGGTGGCTTTGCGCGCAACGGCACGGTCTTCTGCAGAGTGCGGACATTTCGGGTCGTACATCATACTGAATTTTTCTTCTACCACTTTATCATTTACAGTAAGTCTAACGTAATAAGTTCCTTCTGCAACAACCGGCGCAACAAAGCCGCTTACATCAACTTTTACACCTGTTGCAACTCTTGGTGGTTTTCCTCTCATATCCCAAATTACTTTATTCAATCCTTTTCTTTTGCTTGCCGGAATTGTTTTGATCACATTTTTATTCTCATCTAAAATTTCAATTTTAACTTTTCCTTTTTGTACGCGCTGTTTTAAATAATACAAAAATGTATATCCACCGTCAGAGTTATCTCCTGAGAATCCTCCGCTCGGAAAAGCGCCACCATAGCTGATGCTTCCCATCCACTGCTGTTTTACCGGAACAAAAGAAATTTCTTTTTGCAAAATACTTTGGTTAATGGAGCGCAGGTAAGTAATATCATCCAGTATAATAATTCCTCTGCCGTGTGTGGCAAGTATTACATCGTTTGTTTTTGGATGTATTGCAATATCGCGAATGGCAGTTAGCGGAACGCCTGCGCGGTAATTGATCCATGATTTTCCTGCATCAAAAGAAACATAAAAACCAATTTCAGTTCCTAAAAAAAGAAGTTCGCTGTTTAAAATATCCTGTTTTATTTTGTGTGCGTAACCAACAACGTCAGAAGTGGCAAGCGCTGTCCATGTTTTTCCAAGATCGGTAGTTTTAAAAACATAAGGTTTAAAATTTCCGGTTGCGTGGTTATCAAAAGTTACAAAAGCAGTATTCTTATCATGGGTACTTGCTTCAATGCTACTTACCCAATTTGTAGCCGGTAAGCCAACAATATTTTTTACCACATTGGTCCAGGTTTTTCCGCCATCTGTTGTTACCTGCAAATTTCCATCATCTGTTCCTACCCAAATTAAATTTTCATCTTTCGGGCTCTCGCAAACAGAATAAATGGTGCAATGATTTTCTGCACCAGAATTATCTACACTTAATCCTCCTGATTTTTCCTGCTCTTGTTTTTTCTTGTCGTTGGTAGAAAGATCAGGCGAAATTTTTTCCCAGCTATCTCCTTTGTTTTTTGTGCGGAATAAATATTGCGCTCCGTAATAAAACGTGTTTGGATTTGTAGGACTGTTTACAATTGGCGTGTTCCAGTTGCAACGCAATTTTGGTTCGCCTGCAAGTGGGTAAGGTTTAATGTCTTTTGATTCGTTTGTTTTTTTGTTGAAGCGGCTCATTTCTCCGCCCTGATATTCGCTGTAAATAATATTTGGGTCGGTAAGATCCGGTTGCACCCAAAAACCATCTCCGCCACCGCAGTTAAACCAATCGCGGTTTTCAATTCCGCCAACACTTTGCGAAGCCGCATACCAGCTTCCGTTATCTTGCAAACCTCCGTAAACATTATAGGGTTCCTGCATGTCATATTGCACGTGGTAAAACATAGACACCGGTAAATTGCCAAACATGGTCCAGCTGTTTCCGCGGTCAAGCGACTGATATACTCCGCCATCAGTTCCTAATAATAAATGCGAAGGGTTGTTGGGATTGATCCACACGGCATGATGATCGCTGTGTACCCAACCTCCGGCAAAACTTGCTTCGTCAAAACTTTCTCCGCTGTCATCACTAAAAGATAAATTTAAAGAAGGTCTGTAAATTCTTTTGGCATCTGTAGGATCAACAACAATTACAGAAAAATAAAAAGGTCTCCAGGTTACATTCATACTTCCGCCTTTGCGTACCCATGTTTCTCCTCCGTTGGTAGATTTGTATAAACCTGTGTTGTTTGATTCTGCAATTGCGTACACATTATCAGGCTCGCTTGGTGCTATGGCAATACAAATTCTTCCCAGTTCTTCTCCTTCAATTCCGTTATGAATTTTTTTCCAGTTTTTTCCGCCGTCAATTGATTTGTAAAGCGCGCTTGTTTTTCCGCCAGAAGAAAATGACCAGGGGGTTCTTCTGAATTGCCACATGCTCATGTACATAATGTCTGGATTTTTTGGATTGATGGCAACATCAGCGCAACCTGTTTTTTCATCTATGTAAAAGATTTTTGTCCAGGTTTTTCCTGCGTCGGTTGATTTGTAAAGGCCGCGGTGTTTACTATCGCTCCACAAAGCGCCGGGCACTGCTGCAAAAAGCGTATTGTTATCTGTTGGATGAATAATAATTTTCGAAATGCGTTCGCAGCTATCCAATCCGCTTTTTAACCAGGTGGTTCCGCCATCTGTAGTTTTATACAAACCGGTTCCAATACCAACGCTGTTACGCATATTACATTCACCGGTTCCAACATAAACTGTTTCAGGATTTTTCTGATCAATTACGAGGCAACCAATTCCCTGCGAAAATTTATCGGAAATGGGATTGAAAGTTACACCTGCTGTTGTAGATTTCCAGACACCGCCACCGGCAGTACCTACATAAATAATTCTTGGTGTTGCATTTACTGCGTCAATACAGGTAATGCGTCCGCTCATTTCTGCGGGGCCAATTTGTCTGCCGGCCATTGAGCCAAACATAGATGAAGTAAGCTTTACATTGTTCTCTTGCGAAAGAACACAAAGCGGAATAACGAAAGCTGCGAATAGAATTTTTCTGATCATATATTTAAAAATAAAAATTGATGTAAATGTTTTTGTTTTTTCTCGTGATTGGATCACTAAACTTTCTTAAATAATCTGTGCCGAAAATCTGCGAAAATCTGTGCAATCAGTGGCATCCGGATTATTTTTCTTTGTTTTGTTCCAGGTTGTTTGCGTTGGGATCTGGCATTTTAAAAATGGCGTCGTCAATTTCTATGTTGTATTCAATTTTCTCCATTGTAATTTCAAATCCTAATATGCCATTGTTATAGCTTTCTACTGTACCGGGAGATGTGATTCCGTCAACAGTTTGATAATTACTGAACCAGCTTTCTCCTTCAAATTCTTTGTCTTTTAATTTTTGTTTTGTTTTTTCTTTAATGGTAAGATTGGTGATCACATCAATATAATAGTAGGTAATGCTTCCGTCTTTTTTGTTGAGTTTAATAAGGTACACCTCTTCGCCGTCAAGGTCTTCTTTACCAAGATATTCTGCTGTATGTCCTTTTTCTTTATAATCCAGGAGGTCCGATTCCATTTTCCCTCCTTGTTCTTGTGCCTGTTTGGTTTGTTCCTCATTCATTTTTTGAGCTTTTTTATCGCCCATCATCGGGTTAACAGCCCATCCCGACTTTGTGTTTTCGTCATAACACTGTATCATTTTCATGCCTTGAATGGTGGTAACTGTTTTTACACCACTGTTTTTTTTAGAAACCATTTCAACCGGAAATTCAAATCCCTGAGCCCTTCCTTTTAAAGTCATTCTAACAGATTTTACAGATTTTAATTTTTCTTTTCCGCCCAATGCGGCAATGTGTTTGTCAATCACCTCATCAACGGTCTGAGCAGAAAGCGTTGAGGCAAATAAGAAAAGGAGAATAGAAGAAAAAATTATTTTTTTCATGATGGCTGTTTTGGAAATATAAAAGTAGTTGAATTGATTTGAAAATGGCCTCCCTCCTGTAATTTAAATGCACCATTTATACCAAATCAAAAAAATTCTGGCGCCAGGCAGGCTGGATTAAAGGACTGTAAAAAACAAAACCCCCTTTTGCAGGCAAAAGGGGGTTTTGTAAACTGAAAAAAAAGAAATTATTGGATGATCATTTTTTTGGTTACTGACTTACCGTCAACGTTTACAGTATAAAAGTAAACACCGGCAGAAAGGCTGCTGCAATCAAGTGAAAGGTTGTGCATGCCTTGATTCAGAGTTCCTGCATTGGTTTCCATAAGTTTCTGACCTATCATGTTGCTTACTGACAGGCTTACTTTACCTGCTTTGCTCAATGAAACACCAAAAAATGTATGTCCGTTAAAAGGGTTAGGAAAGTTTTGCCCAACAACAAAATCAGGTTTGTTCTGATCTTTGATACCTACCTGGAATAAGAATTTATCTACTTTCAGGTAACCAATGTTGTTGCCTCCGTCTGCATCGCCGTTGTTCAGCGCTGTGCCTGGTTCAGCATCTTCCATATACTCAATGTGCAGAAAACCATCTATGTCTCTTGCCATTGTAGGAAATGCTTCTTCTATACCGCCTGTATTGGTTAGATTCATAACTTCAGTCCAGGTAGTTCCTCCATCATAAGAAGCAACACCCCAGATATCACGGAATGACTGGTCATCAGTAGAAACATCCGCGTCAGCAGGTAAAGAGAAAATAATAAAAATGGCTCCGGAAGCATCTACTGAAATAGTAGGCATAGTTAGTACGCTGGCATTGCGGTAACGGCATGCAGCGGCATCGGTAACTAATGTACCAAGATCAAATGTGCCGTTCAGATCAACGTCAACAGCAGCCAGGTTAACAGGAATATCCACCTGGGTTTGTGTAATTTCATTCCAATAAACAAGCCCGATAGAACCTGGTCTGAATACTGAAGCTCCTGTAGCATCAATACCCACTTCGCTATACGCATAAGCTACGTGTGCTTTTCCATTAGCGTCAAGCACAACTGAAAGGCTGCCATCGTTAGTTGGAATAGAATCGTAACCAACTGGTGCCGCCACAGTATAATCAGGAGCGTATTCAAAACTATCAACAAGTGTTTTTACAAAAGAGGTACCGTTGTTTGCAGACTTCCACAAAACAACATGCTCTCCAAGACCACCAAGCAAAATAGCCAGGTTGTTGCCTCTTGCATCAATAGCGTAGTTATCGCCACCACCAAATATGGTCATAGTACTATCGTATCC
>JACMLS010000005.1 GCA_014379485.1 Bacteroidia bacterium
CCCTCCAAATTTTCATCGAAGGGGGAGTTTTAAATTTTAAAATAATTCTCTTAAGCCTTTTTCTTGGCAGCCTTTTTTGTTGCCTTCTTCTTCACGACTTTCTTCACAGCCAACAGAGTCTTGATATCTTTTTTAGCCGAAACTTTTTTAGGAGACGCTTTCTTAGCCGCCGCTTTTTTAACTGTTGCTACTTTTTCTTTAGGCAATTTTTTTACTGCAGCTTTTTTAGCTTTACCTTTTTTGCCAACAACCTTAACTTCTTTTACAGGACCCATGATCTTAAACACATCTTCGTAAGTAAGCTCATTGTAATCTGTTCCTTTCGGAATTCTGTAATTTTCTTTGTTGCGGGCAATAAATGGACCCCAACGGCCTTTCAGAATTTTTACTGTATCGTCTTCCGGAAAAGTTTTTAAAATTCTTTCTATATCATAAATACGTTTTGCTTCTATCAGTTCAATGCAACGCTCTAAACTTACTTCGTACGGATCGTCTTCTTTTTTCAGCGATACAAATTTCCCGTCGTGTTGTGTGTAAGGGCCAAATCTTCCAATGCTTACACGCACATCTTTATCTTCAAACTGTCCAACCACTCTTGGTAAGCGGAAAAGATCTAGCGCTTGTTCAAAAGTTATGCTTTCTAATCTTTGATCGTTGCGCAAACTTGCAAAACGCGGTTTTATTTCGTCAGTACTTTCGCCTAATTGAACCATTGGTCCAAATCTTCCTATACGTACGTATACATTTTTTCCTGTAGCAGTATCAACACCCAACAAACGCTCACCGCTTGCGCGTTCAGAATGTTCGGTAGTTTTTTCTACTGTTTTATGAAAAGGCTTGTAAAAATCTTTCAGCATTTTTGTCCAAACCAATTTTCCTTCTGCAATTTCATCAAACTCCTCTTCTACTTTTGCAGTAAAATGAAAATCTAAAATATCCGGAAAGTATTGCATTAAAAAATCATTCACTACCATTCCAATATCGGTAGGAAACATTTTAGATTTTTCTGCTCCGGTATTTTCTGTTTTGGTTTCGTCGGCAATTTTTCCTTTTACTAAAGAAAGAACAGAATAATTTCGTGG
The DNA here is from genome assembly GCA_014379485.1 of Bacteroidia bacterium. Lineage (GTDB taxonomy): Bacteria > Bacteroidota > Bacteroidia > B-17B0 > Aurantibacillaceae > AM-1111. Next base: position 1,083 of record JACMLS010000005.1, read on the forward strand.
CGTTCCCATTCTGTCTTCTTTAACCACATAATTTCTTTTTTGTACTGTAGAAATTGTTGGTGCGTAGGTAGACGGACGACCGATTCCCAGTTCTTCTAATTTTTTTACAAGGCTTGCCTCCGTAAAACGTGCAGGGTGGTGTGTATATTTTTCTGTAGAAACAATTTCTGAGTATTCTAATTTCTCGCCAACTTTCATTGGCGGCAACATAGAAGAATTTTCTGCTTGTGCGGCAGACATGTCTTCGCCTTCGCCTTCTTCGTCGGTTCCTTCCAAATACACTTTTAAAAACCCGTCAAACTTCAGCACTTCTCCTTGCGCAATAAATTTTTCTGTTGCGGTAGAAATTAAAACTGTCGCCGTTGTTTTTTCAAGTTCCGCGTCAGCCATTTGAGAGGCGATAGTTCTTTTCCAGATCAGGTCATACAAACGCATTTCGTTTCTTTCGCTGTCTATAGAAGTTACATTTAAATAGGTCGGACGGATTGCCTCGTGAGCCTCTTGTGCGCCTTTAGATTTTGTTTTGTAAACTCTTTTGTGATGATATTTTGCTCCGTAATTAGTTGTAATTTCTTCGTGCGCCTGGTTCAATGCTGTTTCAGAAAGATTCACAGAATCGGTACGCATGTAAGTTATTTTTCCGCTTTCGTATAATTTTTGCGCAACCACCATTGTTTGTGCAACAGAAAAACCGAGCTTACGCGCAGCCTCTTGTTGCAAAGTAGAAGTTGTAAAAGGCGCTGCCGGTGAACGTTTTGCCGGTTTGGTCTCTAAATTTCCAATGGTAAAAGTTGCAGGTTTGCATTTTTCCAAAAACGCCTGGGCTTCTGGTTTAGTTGCAAATCTTTTATCTAATTCAGCTTTTAAAACAGCAGTTCCTACATTAAAAAGTGCAACAACTCTGTATGCTGATGTGGTTTTGAACTTTGTGATCTCGCGCTCGCGTTCAACAATTAATCTTACTGCTACACTTTGTACACGGCCGGCAGATAAACTTGGTTTAATTTTCTTCCATAATATAGGAGAGAGTTCAAAACCAACCAAACGATCTAAAATTCTACGTGCTTGTTGTGCGTTTACCAGATTAATATCTATACCACGCGGATTTTGTATTGCTTTTAAAATTGCTGGTTTTGTAATTTCATGAAAAACAATTCTTTTAGTATTGGCTTTGGTTAAATTTAAAGCTTCAGATAAATGCCATGATATAGCTTCTCCCTCGCGGTCCTCATCCGTTGCTAACCAAATCATTTCTGCACCCTTCGCCAATTTTATAAGATCTGCTACCACCTTCTCTTTATCCTCAGAAACTTCGTAAGTAGGAGAGAAATCGTTTTCAATATCAATCACTTTTCCCTTACGGGGAAGGTCGCGAACGTGCCCAAAACTTGAGCGTACTGTAAAATCTTTTCCTAAAAATCCTTCAATCGTTTTTGCTTTTGCAGGTGACTCAACTATTACAAGATTTTTACTCATATTATCGTTTTCCTTAAATTATTGGAATAAAAAGTCTGCAAAGAAAAAAAAATAAAACCGATAATACCAACAACCTATCTACATTAAGGTAGGGTTGGGCTAATTATTAAAAATTGTGAATCTCTAAAAACCCCACTATCTGCGTTGCGTAAAAAAATTAAAATCCTCATTTACAAATAGTAAACTCCGGTTTTAATTTTTTTCGCGCCTTGATACCGGGCTTTTTGGAGATTCACAAAAGGTTAAAACCATTTTCAATGCCAAAATGTCAGTTATTTGTATTAAATTTGCTGCCCTTTAAATGAAATAATGGAGCCGGAAGAGAACAATAAAGTGATTTTAGAAGCCCGCCAGGGAGAAGCCTTGAAGCTTGAAAACCCGCCGGTTAGCAACGGAAAAAAACTTTTTTTAGAGAGCTATGGTTGCCAGATGAATTTTTCTGACAGCGAGATAGTTGCGTCTATCTTATATAAGGAAGGATTTTCTACCACAGAAATTTTAGAAGAAGCCGATTTAATTTTTTTAAACACCTGCTCAATCCGCGAAAATGCCGAAAACAAGGTAAGACAGCGTTTAAAAACTTTTAAAAAATTAAAACAAAAAAATCCGGGCCTGCTGGTAGGCGTTTTGGGTTGCATGGCAGAAAGATTGAAAACAAAATTTTTGGAAGAAGAAAAAATTGTTGACATGGTGGTGGGGCCAGATGCTTACAGAAGCCTGCCCGAATTAATAAGTGAAGCAGAAGGCGGACAAAAAGCAGTAAATGTAATTTTATCTAAAGAAGAAACCTACGCAGATATTTCTCCGGTTCGCCTTGCATCTAACGGCGTGTGTGCCTATATAAGTATTACACGTGGCTGCGATAATATGTGCAGTTTTTGCGTGGTGCCTTTTACGCGTGGGCGAGAGAGAAGCCGCGATCCGGAAAGTATAATTAAAGAAGCAACAGAATTATTTGAAAAAGGTTTTAGGGAAGTTACTTTGCTTGGGCAGAATGTTGACTCCTATATATGGAGTGGTGGTGGTTTAAAAAAAGAACTGCTTACAGAAGAACAAAAAGCTGCCTCAACAAATTTTGCACAACTGCTTGAGCTTACTGCAAAAATCCATCCCGATCTGCGCGTGCGTTTTTCAACTTCACATCCAAAAGATATGACAGATGAAGTGTTGCACATTATGGCCAAGTATGAAAACATTTGCGATTACGTTCACCTGCCAGTGCAAAGCGGAAGCACACGCATTTTAGAAATGATGAACCGCGGTTACACACGCGAGTGGTACAAACAAAGAATCGAATCCATAAAAAAAATAATTCCCGGCTGCGGCATTTCTACAGATATCATTTCTGGCTTTTGCAGCGAAACAGAAGAAGAACATAACGAAACAATGAGTTTAATGGAATGGGCAGGCTATAATTTTGCCTATATGTTCTCTTATTCAGAAAGACCAAAAACTTTAGCAGAAAGAAAATTCAAAGACGATGTTTCGCCTGAAATAAAATCAAGAAGAATAAACGAAATTGTAAATCTTCAGAAAAAATTATCAGAAGAAAAAACAAAACAGGGCGTTGGAAAAATTCACAGGGTATTGATTGAAGGCACATCAAAAAAATCAGAAGAAATGTACAGCGGAAGAAATACACAGAATTCTGTTATTGTTTTTCCGAAAGAGAATTACAAAGTTGGTGAATATGTAAATGTATTGGCAGAAAGATGCACGCCGGCAACATTGATTGGAATGGTGGTTTAAACGAAAGGGTTAAACGACCGATATAAGATATAAGACACAAAGATATAAGACTGGTGCACGAGG
>JACMLS010000597.1 GCA_014379485.1 Bacteroidia bacterium
AGCTGAAACAAAAGTTTGCTATTCTTACCGATAATGATCTGTTGCTGGAAGAAGGCAAGCATGATGAGTTATTAGGCAGACTCCAGATAAAATTGGGTAAAACCAAAGCAGAAGTTGAAAAACTTATTTCTGAATTATAAAACCCTGTTTACTACTCATAACAATTTAATTTAACCCATGCCGTAAGCTTAAATGCAGGCAAAAAAAAACAAACGAAAATGAAAAAATCAATGATCACATTTACAGTAGCTGCATTAATTGCAGGTACATTTTTTACAAGCTGCAACACGCCCGCAGAGAAAGTGGAGAACGAACAAAATAATGTTATTGAAGCCAAAGAAGACCTGGCCAAAGCAAACCAGGAATTACTTGACGATATGGATAGTTACAGAAAAGAAAAAACGGAGATTATTGCCGCAAACGAAAAAAGTATTGCAGATTTTAAAGAAAGAATAGAGAAAGAGAAAAAAAGCGCGAGAGCTGAGTATGAAGAGAAAATAGTGGTATTGGAACAAAAAAATTCTGATATGAAAAGAAAAATGGATGATTACAAAGCTGATGGAAAAGAAGGCTGGGAACAATTTAAAACAGAATTCAGCCGCGATATGTCTGATCTGAGCGTGGCAGTTGCAAATTTTATGCTGCCAAATCCAAAAAAATAATACTCAAAAAAAAAATCCCGTCTCTTTTACCGGAGATGGGTTATTACAACAAATTAATTCCGCCTATGTCTCGTAGGTAATCGAGACGACTAAATTATGAAAAAGTATATTTTATTTATTTTGAGTTCTGTTCTCGTAATTTCTTCGTGCGTTTCTAAAAAGAAATTCAGGAAAGAACAACAGCGCGTAGCGAATCTGCAGACAGACAGTTCCAGTACCCATTCTTATTTAAGCGATTGCAATACAAAAGTAACGGGTCTTGAAAAAGAAAAAGCAGAAATTCAAAAAGAACTTGCAAATCTTTCATTCAGTTCTGCAACAGCAATTCAGAACTCAAAAATGACCATTGCTGAACAATCTAAACGATTACAGGATCTGCAGACGCTTATTCAATCGCAAAAAGATATTATGAACAAGCTTAAAAAAACAATGGCCGATGCCCTTATTAATTTTAAGCCCGATGAACTGAGTGTTTCTGTAAAAGACGGAAAACTTTATGTTTCATTGCAGGAAAAACTTTTATTCAAATCAGGCAGCGCAGTAGTAGATCCTAAAGGAAAAGAGGCTCTTCAGTCATTGGCAACTGTACTGAATGCTACACAAAATATTGGCGTGGTAATAGAAGGCCATACAGACAACGTTCCTATAAGGGGCAAATACGAAGACAACTGGTCACTGAGCACCGAGAGGGCAACAGCCATAGTCCGTATTCTTACATTAGATTACAAAGTTGATGCGCAGAGTGTGGCAGCAACGGGCAGAGGAGAATTTTATCCAGTTGCCGACAATGCAACTACAGAAGGCAAAGCAAAAAACCGCAGAATCGAAATTATTCTTTCGCCCAACCTGTCTGAGCTTTTTAAATTACTCAATCAATAAGGTTCTGTTATGAAAAATCAATTAAAAAATAAAACCTCAGGCAACAAAAAATCTTCCGGAGAAATTGTGGATTACAAAGAGACTGAGAAGGAGCTGAATGCAAAGATCCTGAAAATTACAATGAGAATAAAGGATCAGCATCCTGAATTGTCAAAGTACATTGAAGAAATGCAGGTTACCATTCCATCAGATAAAAACCCGGAAGTAACACTTGCACATTTAAGAACGTATTATGAATCGTTGAATACCATGTTGGGTAAATACATTTTAGAACACCCGCCTGTATCCTGAATTATGTAACTCTTATTGAAAATTGTGTAAGACAAAAAAAGAAAATAGATCAACCTTTACTTCATACAAATTAACCTGAAAACAAAAAAACAACAATGGGAAATCAAACAAAATGGTCAATTGACCAGGCTCACAGCGAAATCGCTTTTAAAGTAAGACATTTAATGATTGCGCATGTAAAAGGCACTTTTAAAACCTTTGATGCAAATATATATACGACTTCTAAAGATTTTACAACCGCAGAAATTGATTTGTGGATAGATGCTGCTTCAATAACTACCGGCGATGCCAAGCGTGACGAGCATTTGCAAGGTGCAGATTTTTTTGATGTTCAAAATCATAAACAAATTACATTCACTGCAAGTTCAATTAGTAAAGAGAACGAAGACAGTAACCATGACTTATGGGGAGACTTGACAATAAAAGGAATTACGAAAAAAGTAAAATTCACAGTGCAGTTCGGTGGAATTTTAAATGATCCCTGGGGAAATGAAAAAGCCGGGTTTTCTGTAAGCGGTAAAATAAACAGAAAAGACTGGGGACTTGCATGGAATACTGCAATGGAAAAGGGCGGATTATTGGTAGGGGAAGATGTTACCATTTCATGCGAAGTGGAATTGGTAAACGCAGGTATGAAAGACCTGGTTATGGAACTGGAGCCGGCTACAGGTAAAAAAGAAATGTTATAGGCATCCTGAGAAAACAACAAATTTAATTATTCACAAAATAAAATTCTGTCATATGAGTACTCAAAGTCTTAATCTGTTTATTGTTGATGATAATCAATTAATGGTAACAGGACTCCGTAATTACCTCACTAATAAATTTGGTGAGCACATTAATATTTCTACATTTTACACAGGAGAAAGCGCTTTGAAAAAAGTTGATGA
>JACMLS010000598.1 GCA_014379485.1 Bacteroidia bacterium
CTTCGCCAGAAAATGGTGAGCACCAAGTAAGTATTTCCCTATTCCCTATCCCCTTTCTCCTATTGCCCTTTTTTCTTACTTTTGCCTCTCATTCTCATCTGATGCTCGAAGTAAATCCAAAAGAAACAAAAATTCCGCAACTGCACGGATATTTACTGGGCGCTGTTGGCCCACGTCCAATTGCCTTTGCAAGTACTATTGATAAAAACGGAAATGCAAACCTTGCACCTTTTAGTTTTTTCAATGTTTTTTCTGCCAATCCGCCCATTTGTATTTTTTCTCCTGCACGTAGCGGAAGAACCAATACCAATAAACACACATTTGAGAATATAAAAGAAGTTCCGGAAGTGGTGATTAATTGTGTGAGTTATGATATGGTGCACCAGATGTCTCTTGCAAGTTCTGAGTTTGAAAAAGGCGTTGATGAATTTACAAAAGCGGGTTTCGGAAAATTAGAATCGAAATTAGTAAAACCTTTTCGGGTAAAAGAGTCGCCTGTGCAAATGGAGTGCAAGGTTAAAGAAGTTGTTGAACTTGGAACAGAAGGTGGCGCAGGAAATTTAATTATTTGCGAAATTGTGTGGATGCATATTGATGAAAAAGTGCTGAATGAAAAAGGAATGATAGACCAGCATAAAATTGACCTGGTTGCAAGAATGGGCGGTAACTGGTATTGCCGCGCTCACGGCGACGCATTGTTTGAAATAGAAAAACCACTTACTACCATTGGTATTGGTGTAGATGCTTTGCCAGAAAAGATCCGCAACAGCCACATTCTTAGCGGAAATAATTTAGGACAATTAGGAAATGTTGAAACACTTCCGTCTGCCGAAGAAGTTTCTGAATACAAAAAAAATTCTGAAATAATTTCCATCCTTTCGCAGAATGGAAAAGCTGAAGAACTTTTACACCAACGCGCAAAAAAATTACTTGAGGAAAATAAAGTTAGTGAAGCCTGGAGAACATTGTTGAGTTCCCTGTGAAATTAAAGCGTGAGTTAGGCAATAGTGAATAGGGGGAATAAACAATTCGTAGATTAAAAATTAGTAATACGAAAATAAAATGAGCAACGACAAAATCAACTCCAGCAAAGCTCCTGAACCGGTAGGCCTGTATCCGCATGCAAGAAGAGTAGGCAACATGTTATACTTGTCGGGTGTTGGCCCGCGCGAAAGAGGCATGAAAAAAATACCGGGTGTTGAATTGGATGAGAATGGAAAAATTACTGCTTACGATATTGAAGCGCAATGCCACTCTGTTTTTAAAAACGTGCGTTATATTTTAGAAGACGCAGGCAGCAGCTGGGATAAAATTGTAGATGTTACCGTTTATCTCACCAACATGAAAGACGATTTCCCGAAATACAATAAGCTCTGGGCAGAGTATTTTAAAGAAAATCCGCCTTGCAGAACAACTTTAGAAATTAATTGCTTGCCTACACCTATTGCAATTGAACTGAAAGTGATTGCTACGATTGACTGATTTTTCTCTGTGCCTCTCTGTGTTTCCTCTCTCTGCCCTCTGTGGTTAAACGGATCAAATCCTCATTTTTTCATAAATCACAAAAAATGAAAAGGCAGGTCAGCACACGGGTTATTTGATTAAATTTAAACTTTATAAAAAAATGAACCCCGGTCACAGAATAAATTTTAAAAAAACAGCAGCAGTACTTGTTGTTATAACTATTTCTTTTTTGATGTTCGGTTTTGCATTCAAAACAAAAAAACCTGAAGTGCGTTTTATGGGAACAAAAAAAGGAACCATTGACAAACTCACTTTTATAGCCGCAAAAAAGCTGGAGCTGAACAACAACCCCGATACTTTGTGGCAGATAGTAGGATACGAATTTGATTTTAACTGTAGCGGAAACGTAATTCTTAAATATTACAAAACAGATAAAATAGAAAGGGAAATTCTTGAAATGGTGCGCGACTGTAAAGCAGAAAAATCGCTGGCAGATTTCATAAACATAAAAGCAAAAAACAAAAAAACAGGTGAGGAAATTGTGCTGAATGAGATAGAGCTGTCTGTTTTAAAGTGAGGGGAATGTAATGAATTGTAATTTGTGGTAATTCATTGTAATTGATAGCAAGTATACAATCATAAAAAACACCTTATTACCCAGTAAGCCGTTTACTATTTGTTTACAGATGGTTTTGCAGATTAGTTTGGCGTCCCCAAAAGAAAAAAATTTAAATACAAACCTTTCTCCGAACTTTTGCTTTCTAACTGCACAAAAGAAATGCACACACAAAAGGAACTTCTTGAAAAAGCTTTTAATGAGTGGAAAGATGATGTGTGTGTAATCCGCATTAGGATTTGAAAACACAAGTGGCAGGCTATATATTTTCCAATCAGAGGGCCTGAGCTACCTGTTAACCCCTTTAAAAATCCGTGCTGCCACGGAGTACGTTTAGTAAGATTTACTGAAAAAGCAAAACTTCTGCAAAGCGGCTTGCTCTACCTTTGCTTTATCAAACAAATAATTGAACTATGAAAAAGATATTTATACCTATTGCAGCACTTTTGTTTGCATTGCCAACTGTAACAACTGCGCAAAAACTAGTGTCAGAAAAAACTTATGAGGTAGATAAGAAAGCCAAACGCGGTTATCTGGACGAGGTTACCACCAACGCGACAGATCATACCACCACACTTTCGTTTGTTACTAAAGCAACCGGCAACAAAGTAAAATACCAGGATTATATTTTTGATAAGGACTATAATTATGTAAAAACAGTTGAGTCTGAAGAGCAACTTTACCGAAATAAAAAATATAAAGGAGATAATTATTTTGTTGAAGGTATTTCTGTTGAAGTAAGCATGCTCGGCAAAATGGTGCTTAAGAAAAAAAGGGTAGAGTACAATTGGAACTGGTTTCAAGGTGGTTACGTAAAAAAAATAATCCTTTTGGATAAGGTAAAACCAAAAGATGAATCGGGTAACAGTTACATGGTGCTTAAAAAATTTGAAAACGATGAGACCGGCGAAGTGATTGCATTAGTAACTGCAGTTGGAAAAACCGCTGTTGCCGGGCAGCTTTTTTTTATGAAGATTGACAAGGATCTTAAAATTGAGATCGTTGACAAAAATACTTTTACCAATCTTAAAAGTTTAAAAGCAACGTTCCTTGTTCCATCAGAAGGAACTACAAGTGATGACGAAGAAAGTGCTGACGAAGATATTTCAACATCTGATATCTGTTTTATTTTTGCAGGCTTTGAGGATAAAAAAAATAAAGAATCAGAACTGAATTACGAAATGTGGCGCGTGTCTCACGAAGGAAAAATAAAAAACAAACTTGAGTTTCAGGTAAAAACAGGTTTCTGGAATATTGAATCTGCTATTTCAGACAAAGGCAGTTTGTATTTTGTAGGTCCTGCCAACGAAGAAAGTTCTTCTAAACCCATTGATGATATTAAATGGAAATTTTACCAGCTGGCTAAAATTACCGGCGATAAAATAGATTACGTTACTACTACTAACATGGATGAGTTTGAAGCAAAACTTAAAAAACCGGCTTCGCAAAAAAAGAA
>JACMLS010000062.1 GCA_014379485.1 Bacteroidia bacterium
ATGCAAAAAAAGAAGGCAGAAGAAATACATTTGATAAGGACCTTGATGTTTATAAAAAGACGCCTGTGTTTTATAAAGCCTATCAGCAGGAAATGGATAAAAAGATCTGTGCCGAAATGCTGAAAATGTACGATACTGATATGGAAAAATCGTTGCGTCCCAAACTGCTGGATAGTTTACTTACTGTTTACAATAAAGATTACGCTAAACTTGCAGCGGTTCTCAATACTTCAAAGTTTTTTAACGCAGACGAGTTTCGGAAACTGATTTTTGATTTTGAAGGGAATTATAAAAGTTTTGAGAGCGATCTTTATTTTAGAGTGTACAGAGACATTGCAGATTATTATTCTGAGAATGTAAGGCCAAGAATAATAAAGTACGATCTGCGCCTGAATGATCTTTATGGTAAATACGTTAAGGCACTAAAAGAAAATGTAAAAGACCGTCCGTTTTATCCGGATGCAAACGGAACATTAAGAATTGCTTATGGCAAGGTAAAAAGTTATGCTCCGCGAGACGGGGTTAAATTTTCTTACTTCACCACGCTCGATGGAATTATGGAAAAGCAAAGTACCGGCAACGAAGATTTTAAAGCGCCGCCGCGTTTAAAAGAATTGTGGGAGAAAAAAGATTACGGACAGTACGCAGACAAGGACGGAAAAGTTCACGTTTCATTTATTGCCAGTAATCACACCACCGGCGGAAATTCAGGCAGCCCGGTTTTTAACGGTATGGGAGAACTGATTGGAACTAATTTTGATCGTTGCTGGGAAGGTACCATGAGCGATATAATGTACAACAAAGACATTTGCCGCAACATTGTGCTGGATGTGCGCTACACGCTTTTCGTTATTGATAAATACGCCGGTGCGGGGTATTTGCTTAAGGAGATGAAGTTTTCTAAATGATTTCCTTTTGGGTGGAAGAATGGAAGGGTGGAAGAATGGGTGGGGCGCTGAAGGAAATGAAATTTTCTAAATAGATCTTCGGATTAATAATTTCCGCGAATTTGAATTAATTTAATGAAAAATTGCGCTGTCATATTTTTTATTGCGGGCATTCTCTTGTTTTCCTGTTCATCTTCTAATCAGAATTCTTCTGAAAATAAAGGAACGCTTCCTCCTTTTCCCGAAGTGGATAAATATATGTTTGTATATGTTTACCAGGATATGAATTTTCTGAAATATTCTGAGGAAGGAAATAAGAGAGACCTTCTGAAATTATTTAAAAGAGCGATTGACGAAAACAATGCGCCAATAGATTCTATTGACCATGATTTTTATTACGATGAACTGGAAGTGGAGGATACTGTTGTGTGGAACGAGAAAGAAGAGGAATGGAAGCCGGTTTTTAAGAAGGTTTCTCCTCTTGAACAAAAATTGAAAAGAACAGCTTTTTTTGACCTTGATAAAAATGGTGAAACAGATATTGTTCACAGTTGTGATTATTATGTTGCTGATGGAAATGCGACGACAGTATTTATGCAAAAGAACGGGAAGTTTAAAAAATTTGATCTGTACGGAAATGTTTCAAATTTTATTTTTGATAGTTTAAAAAGAGTGAAGACTATTTATACCTATTTGCCTGGCCCTGCAATGGGAGATCAGAGTTATGGTTACAAGTATGAAATGCATAATGATTCCATTTTCGAGGTTTTGGAATATCACTTCCCAAAGAGATTTCGTTTTTCATCTATTGATAGTTCTTTGCTTTATTTTAATTTATCAGAAAGATGGGTATATAAAGGCATAGATTCTTCCAAAACGAAAAAAGAAGGAGACCCAATGCTTTATGATCCTGAGGGTTTTTTCCCTCGCATAAACGATACAATTATGGTTTTAGCCTCTCATGATAGTTTAATTTTTCATGGCCGGCAATTCTTTAACGAAAAAGAAAATAAAACGGGAATGGAATTTTATTACCTGAATTTGAAAAAATATCCCTCTAAATTTGAGGTGTTGAAATAGAATTATCTTTTCATTATTTCATTCACTTTGATTTTCAGTTTTTCAGGATTTCTTAAGGGATTGTACAGAGAGGGATTTCTACTCATGACAATAAGGGATAGACATTCTTCTTCGTTTAAATCGTTAAGATTTTTTTTAAAATAAAATTCAGACGCGGAAGAAACTCCCACACATTGATTATAATAATCGCTTTTAGTCAAATAGCATTCAATACATTTTCTGATGCTGCATCGTTTTTCTATCTGATTTGCAAGTGAATTGAGTTCGGGCCTTCCGCAGTGATAAAATCGATAGGCAATTTGTAAGGAAGGCGCCTTTTCTTGAGAATCATTTATTATAATCGATAAAATATCCGGACTAACCTCGCGTTCAGAAGCATCGGGATAAACCCTGTCGTACGCTTCAATTATTTTATCAGGAAAAGGTTTAGTTGCATTTATTTTGTCGCAGACGATGGATAAACTTTCTGGCGAAGTTTTTTTCCTCCAGCAATTGTAAATGTAAACGTCAACAGAGATCCAGGATGTAATCCCGATAAGGAAAAGAACAATGATAATTTTTTTGAAAACCTTTTTCATTAATGCAAAGTTGAAAAAAGTATGGCGAAATGATTTAAATCGCCTGCCTAATTAATGTTAATAATACAAATGAAATTTCTACAAGCCATTCTTTCTGTATTCCATTATTCCATTAATTTTGTGCAGATGCAACGCTCATTCTTAGATACGCCCATAGAATTTCTCAAAGGAGTTGGTCCGATGCGCGCAGAAGCTTTGAAAAAAGAATTGCGCATTTTTACTTTTGATGATCTGCTCAATTTATTTCCTTTTCGTTATGTTGACCGCACAAAATTTTATCGCATCAGCGAAATAAATGAAGACATGCCTTATGTGCAGTTGCGCGGAAAAATTTCTCATGGCGAATTGGTGGGAGAGGGAAGGGCGAAAAGATACGTGGCGCGTTTTACAGATGGCTTTGATACGATAGAACTTGTCTGGTTTCAGGGATGGAGATGGATGCAGGGAAAATTTTCTGCGGGTACAGAATATATTGTTTTCGGAAAGCCAACTGCTTTCAATCGTAAATTCAATATGGCGCATCCGGAAGTGGAAGCGGTAAATGAAGATAATCTGAAATTGAATTCGGCTTTGCAGGCAGTTTACCCGAGTACTGAAACTTTAAAAAATAAAGGACTTGATAGCAATGGAATAAGAAGATTGCAAACCACTTTGGTTTCACAACTCAACAATCATCTTACAGAAACGTTGCCAGATTATCTTGTAAAAGAAAATAATTTTGTTCCCAAAGAAGAAGCGGTAAAGCAAATTCATTTTCCAACTGGTAATGCAGAACTGGCCAAAGCGAGAGCACGTTTAAAATTTGAAGAACTTTTTTATTTACAATTAAAATTACTGAAACAAAAAACAATTCGTTCTGCAACAACGCGTGGTTTTGTTTTTAGTAAAGTGGGAGATTATTTTAATAATTTTTATAAAGACCATTTACCTTTTCCGCTTACCGGCGCACAGAAAAGAGTGGTAAAAGAAATTCGTGTGGATGCCGGGAGCGGAAAACAAATGAACCGTTTGTTGCAAGGCGATGTTGGAAGCGGAAAAACTATGGTGGCAATGCTAAGCATGCTTATTGCGTTAGACAATGGTTACCAGGCCTGCATTATGGCGCCCACAGAAATTTTAGCGAACCAGCATTTTGTTTCGCTCACAGAAACGCTGGGGCCATTGGGTCTGCATATAAAATTGCTTACAGGCTCTACCAAAGTAAAAGAAAGAAGAAAAATTCATGCAGATCTGTTAAGCGGAGAATTGCAAATACTTGTGGGAACGCATGCGTTGATTGAAGACATTGTGCAATTTAAAAATTTAGGTCTTGCAGTAATTGATGAGCAACATCGTTTTGGTGTTGCACAAAGAGCAAAACTGAGAGACAAAAATAAACTCGGTGGAAATAATAATGCACTTGCACCGCACATTTTAATCATGACTGCAACACCCATTCCAAGAACCCTAGCAATGACTTTGTATGGCGACCTGGATGTTTCTGTAATTGATGAAATGCCTCCGGGAAGAAAACCAATTAAGACAACGCATATGACAGACAATCAGCGTTTGCGTATGTTTGGTTTTATGAAAGAGCAAATTGCGTTGGGAAGACAAATTTATGTTGTGTATCCGCTCATACAAGAGAGTGAAAAGTTAGATTATAAAAATTTAATGGAAGGATTTGATTCCATTGAACGCGAATTTCCATTGCCAAAATACCAGATTAGTATTGTGCACGGAAAACAAGATGCGCAAAGAAAAGAAATGGAAATGCAGCGTTTTGTAAAAGGACAAACACAAATTATGGTGGCAACAACTGTAATTGAAGTGGGAGTAAATGTTCCTAACGCAAGTGTAATGGTAATTGAAAGTACAGAACGATTTGGTTTGAGTCAGTTGCACCAGTTGCGTGGAAGAGTGGGGCGGGGGGCAGAGCAAAGTTTTTGTGTGCTGATGAGTTCTTTTAAATTAAGTAAAGAATCGCAGATAAGAATAGAAACAATGTGCCGCACCAACGATGGTTTTGAAATTGCAGATGTAGATATGAAATTGCGCGGGCCCGGAGATATTGAAGGCACACAACAAAGCGGAATTTTAAATTTAAAGATCGCAGACCTTTCGCAGGACGTAAAAATTTTGCAGGATGCAAGAATAATAGCGTCAAAAATTTTAGATGAAGATCCGGATTTTCAGAAACCCGAAAATTTTATTTTAAGCAAGCAACTCGAAGAGCAATCCAAGGGAAAAACGGTGTGGAGTAAGGTTGGATAACGCAGGTGATTTGAAACGGCGATTTTAATACACAATTTTCGAATAAGGAATCAATTTTAGTTTTTCCATTTGTGCGGTAAGTCTTTTTTCTTCTCTTTTGTTTTTTTGCTTCTCCGTTAATTTCTCAGAAAACTTTTTGTAATCGAATTTACTTATCCTGCTGTTCATGGTTTTGTAAAGACCCTCCATATAATGATCGGGCCAGTTATCCGGATCGCAGGCACAGATCCAGATGTGGTACACAACAGAGCAGTATTCATTCAGTAATTTGTCGAGCGTTTTTTTTCTTAATTTAATAATTTCTTTATCGTCTTTTACTTCACGGCTTTGAATGCATGAAGCAAGAAAATCGTTTCTCATAGAATCAATTTTTGAATAGAGAACTTCCAGTTTTTTTTTCTCTGCATCAGAAAAGGCAAGGGATTTTTTGGTTAAATTAAATATGGCCCCATCAACATCTTTTTGTTTTGTTTCTGCAATGTATTTTGTTTTTCTGAAAATACACTCCCATAAATATTTTTCTTTTGCAAAGGGAATTAGAATGGAATCAATTGCATCAAGGCTGTCTTTTGAATTGACTGAATAAAAATCAAAAGTTTTGTCATAACAATCATCACAGATACCGGGCGATAATTTTACTGGTACGGTATTTAATGCTAGGGGTATAATTACCGCTTCAACTTTTGTTTTGCGGTCTTTCTCAAAAGCTGCTGAATCATTTTTTTCAATGGTCTTATCTGATTCTGGTCCGCAAGAACAGAATACAATAAAAAAAAAGAAAACCAGTAAGCCTGTTGCGTACTTCATTGTTCTAATTTATTTTGCTTTGGTGAGATATAAAAACTTTAAAATGTTAATAATTGACATTTATTTGCGGTCTCACGGCTTTTCTTTAACTCATTTTTACAATTTTGTTTGCATGAAAATGAACCTTTTGCCGTTTGGATTGTATTAGCTTTTAAATCAGAAAAAAATCTAATGAAAAAAATAGCTCTAATGATATTGATGTTTCCGGCATTTCAATTAATGTCGCAGAAACCACTTAAAGTAAACCGCATTGTAAGGGAAATGCGCGATTATAAATTTTATAACGAGCAAG
>JACMLS010000599.1 GCA_014379485.1 Bacteroidia bacterium
CGCGATCTGGAAATTCTCTTACCACTTCTGCAATCTCACGCAAATTAATTTCTAAAGGACGATCAGAAATTAATTCAATATTATTAAAACCCATTACTTTTTGTCCGTTTACATCTAACGAAGAATAACGCGACGAAACGTTTTTAATTTGCGAACCCAGCGTTTTCCAAACGATGCCGCCCCATCCGGCTTCGAGGGCGCGTAACACGTTTATTTTTTTATCCGTAGGCGGAGCAGAGGCCAGCCAAAACGGATTCGGAGATTTTATTCCCAGGAATGTTGATTGTAAGTTTGCCATTTCGTTCGTCGTTACTCGTTAGTTCGTTTGTCGTTATTCGTTCGTTTATTGTTGCTCATTTATCGTCGCGAACGTCGCGCCGCAGCGTGAAAAAATTCTCTATCACTATTTCTTTTCCTGCATCTTATTTCAATCCACTACAAAATGCTATTCTTGTAACCGCTAAATAAAATTTTTCTGAGTTTTTCTGACAAAGAATTACTTCTTTACCACAATCATGCTCTATTATTTTAAATTCATACTCTATTTCAATCCAATTTTCTTCACCTTCTTCCCTTATTTCAATAGTGTAATCTGCTTTTTCTCTCCAGTCAAATTTAAACTCGCGTTCCCCCATACTACTTGAACTTAACCAGGTTCCTTTGCCATTTTCTAAAAACTCAAAATCATCTGTCATCATTGCAAAAGTTCCTTCTGCAGAAGTCCATTTACCTATTAGCGAAGATTTAAATTTTCTGTTATACATCTTAACAATTGCGGACTCTTTATCCTCATTGCTTTTTTTAATCCGTGGTTTCCCAAATAGATCTTCTAATAAACTCATTTTACTTTTTTTGATTAGTTATTAAGGTCAAATCAAATTCAAATAATTCAAAATCCCTTTCGCTCCATCTTTTCCGGCCTGCACCGCATCTACAACTTCTTTTCCTCCATTCACTGCATCGCCACCTGAAAAAACTCCTTTTAAATTTGTTTCGCTATTTTTTCCAATAGAAATTTTCCCGCTTTTATTTTCGATTGAAGAAGATGAAACTAAATTTTCAAAAGGAATTTGTCCCGCAGCTTTTATTACCATATCAACATCCAAAGAAAAAGTTTCGCCTGTATCAACAGGAGATTTTCTTCCGGAAGAATCGGGTTCGCCCAATTTCATTTTACTGCAAACTATTTTTTTTACTTTTCCGTTTTCTCCTATTATTTCTTTTGGAGAGGAGAGCCACACAAAATTACAACCATCTAACTTTGCAAGATCAAGTTCTTCCTGGGTACAAGGTTTTTCGTTTTCCGTTCTGCGATAGATCATGGTAACTTCTTTTGCGCCTAATCTTTTTGATTGCGTGGCTGCGTCAATTGCAGTCATTCCCATTCCTATAACAGCAACTTTATCTCCTACAGAAATTTTTGAGTAATCGTGAGTGCGCAAATCATAAATAAATGAAATTGCATCAACCACTCCGTCTAAATCTTCACCGGGAATTTCAAGCGATCTCGCAATTCCAACACCAATTCCTAAAAACACTGCGTCATATTTTTTCTGAAGCTCATTCAGCAAA
>JACMLS010000600.1 GCA_014379485.1 Bacteroidia bacterium
CAATCAGATGGTATTACAGGCGTACCTTCCGGATTTACTGCTCTTGATAGAATTACAGGCGGCTGGCAAAAAACAGATTTGTTGATTATTGCTGCACGACCCGGTATGGGAAAAACTGCATTTGTATTAACTATTGCGAGAAATGCTTCGGTAGAATTCAACAGGCCAATCGCTGTTTTTTCTCTTGAGATGGGCGCATTGCAATTGGTAAATCGTTTAATAAGCAGCGAGGCAGAACTGAATCAGGATAAATTACGTAAAGGTCAGCTGCAGCAATTTGAATTTGTGCAACTGAACGAGCGAATAAAAAAATTAGCAAAAGCGCCGTTGTATATTGATGATACGCCTGCGCTAAGTATTTTTGAGTTGCGTGCAAAAGCGCGGAGATTAAAAGAGCAGAACAATATTGAGATGATCATTATTGATTATCTTCAATTAATGACCGCCGGCTCTGAAGGAAAAGGAAACCGTGAGCAGGAAATTTCTTTGATCTCACGCTCTCTTAAAGCACTTGCGAAAGAATTAAATATTCCAATTATCGCCCTTTCTCAGTTAAGTCGTGATGTGGAAAAAAGAAATACCGCCAGCAAACGCCCAATGCTTTCTGACTTACGTGAGTCGGGAGCGATTGAGCAGGATGCCGATATGGTAATGTTCATTTACCGTCCGGAATATTACGGAATGGACCAGGACGAAAAAGGGCAACCAACAAAAGGCCGCGCAGAAATTATCATAGCCAAAAACCGTAACGGCTCACTCGAAGATGTGCCTTTAAGATTTATCGGACAGTTCGCCAAGTTTGCAGATCTGGATTACATTGAAAGCGGGCAAACTATGTATAATGCGCAAAGTGGAATTGAACCTTCTAACGAATTTTTAGCCGAAGGACAAACGCAACAATCATTTACAATGCCATCAAAGAATTGGGATGAGCAGAATTTGTTGGGAGGATCTGATATTAAGAAAGGCGACCCGAAAAATGATATTGATGATATCAATGATAATTTCCCGTTTTAAATTCACCGTAAGGAAATTTCCCGTCTGATATAAGAGAAAAAGATATAGGATATAAGATTGGGTTGGTTAGATCCTACAGAAAGAAATTCTCGTGCACCAGTCTCACATTCTCAATCCCGATAGCTATCGGGATCACATCTCATATCCTATTAAACAATTTCAAAAACTCATCTTTTTTCCGCGTAGAAACATCAATCAAAGTATCGTCTGATAACAAAACGCGGTTGTCGTTTTTCAGGTATTTTACAATGGAGTTGAGGTTGATGATCCAGGAGCGGTGGCATCTGAAAAAAGTTTCTGCGTCTAACAGTTCTTCAAACTCACCTATGTTTTTTGAAGAAACGTAACGCTCTTTGTTGTAAAGATGAAGCGTTGTGTATTTTGCGTCTCCCTCAAGATACATAATGTCTTTTACGTTAATAAACATCATTCCGTCTTTGGTAGGAATGGCGAGTTTTTCTACTTTTTTTGAGTGGCTGGAAAGATTGTCGAGTAAAACATTGGTGCGCTTACCAATATCAGCAGCAGCGCCTTTTTGCATTTCAAGACGATTGATTGTGTTTACCAGTTCTTGTATTTCAATGGGCTTAAGCAGAAAATCAAAGCAAGAACTCTTAATTGCCTTTAACGCATATTTTTCGTGTGCGGTAGTAAAAATCACTTCAAAATTCGGAGCTGAAATATATTTAAAAAGATCAAAGCCGGTTTCAGTTTGTATTTCAACATCCAGAAACACAATATCTAAATGGTTTGCATTAATAAGCTTAACGGCTTCTTTTATATTGGCTGCCGTTCCCACAATTTCTATTTTGGGCAGGTAATCTTTAATAATACCGGCCAATGCTTTTATGCAATTGAGATCATCGTCTACTATTATACATTTCATGATCTTTGGTGTTTGATAATTTTCAATATTAATATTTACTTATCAAAGGTAGTTTTATTATTACTTCTGTTCCTGATTCAATTTCCGGAACAGAGCGTAATGAAAAATAATTTTCTTCGTAGTTCCGCCCTTCATTTTCAAACAACAATTTAATTCTTGATTTTACGATGGAGATAGCGTGTGAGTTTTGTATGATCTCTGATTTTGATTTGGTAATACCGTTGCCGTTGTCGTATATACAGATTTCAAGCAGATCAGCGTTTGCGCGTATGCTGAGTTTTACAACGGGCGCAACCACGTCATTTAAACCGGCGTGCTTAAGCGCATTTTCAACAAAAGGTTGTATGAGCATGGGTGGCAACTCAATTTCATTCCTGTCAGCATAACATTCAATAACAAAGTCAAATTTATTGGTAAACCTTTCTTTTTCAAAAATTACATAGAGTTGCAGGTAAATAATTTCTGTCTGAAGCGAAATGGTTTCGCAATCTGAATTGGAAAGCGTTTGCCGCATGAGTTTTGAAAAGGCCTGGAGCTGCTGAAGGGTTTTTTCTTTTTCGTTGTTCACCACAAAACCCTGTATGCTATTGAGCGCGTTAAAAATAAAATGCGGATTCATCTGCGACTGGTATTTGGCTATCTGTCGCGATTGTTTAACCAGCAGTTCTGTTTGTTGCTGCAATTTTTGGTATGCTTTTTTTCGCTCGCGGTTTGAACGTAAAAGGAAAACAAGCAAAACTCCAAATACAACCAGGGTTAAAATGGCAGAAATAATAATGATGATGAGATTATTTTTAATAGCAAGTTCCTTTTGCAGTTTCAACTCGCTCATTTTTTTTTCTGAAGAGATCCGGATGCTGTCTGCTGTTACCTTTTTATCATAAGCATACTGGTATGATTTCTGAAACAGGTCTTTCTGATTTTTCTCGTTGGCAATACTATCGCTCATTTGTTTGTACAACACTTCCATTCGATAGGCGTCTTTCCAGTTACCACTGCGCGAATAAATTTTTGCAAGGGTCTTACTCGCTGTCACTATGCCTTGTGCAATGCCGTCTTCCCGGGCAATCTGCAAAGCTTTCTCAACATTTTTCCGGGCCAGTTCGTTCTGTCCTTTTTCAGATTGCAGGGCGCCAATAACGCTCAGGGTTTGTTCCGTGCCTCTTCTGTCGCCAAGTTCTGTGTAGAGCTGAAGACTTTTATTAAAATATCCGGAGGCTGTAATGCTGTCGGTTCTGTCAAGAAAAATGTAACCTATGTTGTAATAGGATAAGGCAATGCCTCTTTTGTTTCCGATTTCCTCCTGCACGTTTAAACTTTTTTTGTGAAAAGTCATTGCCTTCTCAAATAAAGTTTGCTTAGCATTTATATTTTTTTCTTGTACGGCCTGGTAATGATAAATATAACCTATGTTATTGAATGAGCTGGCAGTTCCTGCTTTATCCTTTATCTCTTCTTGTATTGCGAGGCATTGATTAAAATATTCGAGGGCTTTGGCTGGCTTCTCCTGGCTTTTATAAATGAAGCCGATATTATTTAATGTGGCGGCTTTTCCTTTTTTGTCGTTTAATTTTTCCTGTAGTTTAAGACCTTTCAAAGCATAGGATAGCGCATCAGGAATATTGCCCTGTTGTTTTTTTAAATACCCGAAATTAGCGTAAGCAGAACTTAAGTTGCCCATGTAAAAAATATACAAAGGGTCGCCTTCTTTTAGTTTTTTTAAATTGTCAGAGCAAATACTTTCAAGTTCTGCGTTGTACACTGGCCAGATCTTAACATCAAATTCAGAATCAATAAGGGCACTGAGAATTTTGCAGCGGATTGTATCATGCGTTGCAAGTTTCAGCTCTTTTTTAAGAGAATCTCTTTTTGAAGATTGAGAAAGAAGATGGAGTGTAATGGAAACAAAAAATAAAAAAAGCAGGAGCGTTCTTGTCAACCTTGTTATATATGTAGTTTCTGTCTGCACGCAATCTTTTATACTAACGAAAGTACAAAAAAGAAGGAATGGGGGCTTGCAAATCTCTTAGTGTCAATCGCGTTTCCCTGAAATTGCGACGTTTTTACTGGAATTCTTAGCGGAAATGAAATTAACCCCCTTTTAAGCTTTGCTAACTGTAATTTTATAATAAAGAAACATCATGAAACCAGTTAATAAAACAAAGGCACTCTTCATAGGATTGATAATAATCGGTACAGTTAGCATAAGTATTGCGCAAAATATAACTGTCCCGATAGCTACCGGGACTAAAATGATCTTTGCTCCCAAACCTTTAAAAACCAAACCTGCTACGCAAACAGAATTTAAGGCCGGTGCCGGAATCTACGGCAGCCTGGTTTTGCCTAAGCCATTAAAAGAATACAGCAGAAAAATTCATGCTTATGATCTGGAGCGCTATAAGATTACAGGCAAGTATACAGATTACTTGTTGCTTCGGGCCGATCCGGTTGATCAGGATCCGAATCAAAGAACCTGGCAAGGAATTACAATTTACCTGAAGGCGGCCGATCTCGAAAAAAATTCTATTGATTTTGAGATAATGCCTTCCGACTCAGCATCAACTTTTTTTGGCACACCGTTTTGCGAGGAGCTTGCCAATGGATCTGTCATGTATCCTTACTTCGGAAAAAAAATTGAAATAAAAATTTCTTTGCTCATGCCTTCAAAAGATTTTAATCCTGACCAGGTGGTGCTTTCTGCGAACATTACAATAGATTATTCAACTGCTGATTATCAGAGTTTAAATGAGTGGAAAGCACGGTGCATAAAAATTAATGAAAATGTTCAACTAATCAACAAACAACCTTAAAGCAAGCTCGTCTGAATTTTGACACTTAGTCATTAAAACCAGATGCAGTGAGTGAATATTGGTGATTTCACGCATTGTTTACTGGCAGCCCGGGTGTAATTTACAGCCGGGCTTTTTGCTTTCTTTTTAAGTACCGGTAGTTAATATCTATCTCTTTTAGTGTTTAAATCAATGTTTTGCTTCGGTACATTTGATACATGTACTACATCATTCAATTCGGCAGCACCAAAACGCCAGAGATAAAAAAGTGTCTCGAAAATTGCGGACAGAAAACCCAAACGGTTGACTGGAAAACTCACCATAAAAAACCTCAGGGTGTAAAAGGTGTAATTTTCAGTGGTTCTCCCACTATGTTAAGCGAAACGGATCTTGCGCCTTACAAAGAAAAAATTTCTGCGGTTTTAGAATGGAATGTTCCCATTCTTGGAATTTGTTTTGGGCATCAGTTATTAGGAATGTTGCACGGTGCAAAAATTTACAAAGGCGAAGAAGCAAGAGAAAACGAAAAAATTACGGTGGTAGAACCAAACGAATTGTTGCTTGATCTGAATGAGCAGTTTGATATGATGGAAGATCACACTGAGGGAATTGAGTTGCCTGAAAACTTTATACATATTGCAAGTTCATTCCAGTATCCTGTTGAGGTGATGAAACACAATCAAAAACCTTTTTACGGAGTTCAGTTCCATCCTGAAGTTTCAGGCGAGGATGGAATGATCTTATTCGAAAATTTTATTCACATCTGTAAAAATTACAAGGCATGATGATGAACTATATATGGCTCGGATTTTTTTTCCTTGCATTTATAGTTGCCTTGGTTAAATTTTTCTTTTTTGGCGATGTTGCCATTTTTCAAACCATTGGTGTAGGAATTTTTGATTCGGCCAGAACAGGTTTTGAATTGTCTATTGGTTTAACGGGTGTTATGACTTTTTGGTTGGGCCTTGTAAAAGTGGGAGAAGAAAGCGGATTGATCGGAAAATTATCAAGAGTTCTTTCTCCTTTTCTCGGTAAATTTTTTCCTGAAATTCCAAAAGATCATCCGGCGCTCGGGCAAATTGCTTTAAATTTTTCAGCCAATATGCTGGGGCTTGATAATGCAGCAACTCCGCTCGGATTAAAAGCAATGAACAGTTTGCAGGAGCTCAATCCAAAAAAAGATACGGCATCAAACGCACAAATAATGTTTTTGGTTTTAAATACTGCGGGCCTTACTTTAATTCCTGTCAGCGTTTTTTTACTTCGTGCGCAAGCCGGCGCTGCAAATCCGTCTGATGTATATCTTCCCATTTTACTCACCACTTTTTTCGGAACACTTGCCGGTTTACTCATGGTTTCAGTTATACAGCGCATAAATTTTTTTCAACCCCTTATTCTTATTCCGCTTTTTATTTTTGTGGGCTTGCTTACTGCAATGATGGTGGGTTTGCATTATGTTTCGCAAGACAAACTTGCCACCATTTCTTCTGTTGCAGGTAATGGTTTGTTGCTGCTTGTTATTTTTATGTTTCTTCTTTCAGGAGTTATAAAAAAAATGAACGTGTTCAATGTTTTTATTGAAGGCGCAAAAGAGGGATTTAAAACAGCTATCTCCATTATTCCATACATAGTTGCAATAATGGTGGGTGTTGCCGCATTTCGCTCTGCGGGTTGTATGGAGTTCTTAATACAAGGTCTTACTTCTTTGTTTCAGCTTTTTGGATGGGATACAAAATTTGTTCCCGCCATTCCAACAGGTATAATGAAATCTATGAGTGGAAGCGGAGCAAAGGGAATGATGATGGAGATTATGAAACACGACGGGGCCGATTCTTTTGTTGGTAGAGTAGTAAGTATTTTTCAGGGATCGAGCGATACAACAATTTATATTCTTGCTGTTTATTTTGGAAGTGTGGGAATTAAAAACACACGTTACGCATTGGCCTGCGGTTTATTTGCAGACCTTGTGGCAGTTGTGGCCGGAATTGTCATTGCCTATATGTTCTTCGGATGAGTTTTATTAAAAAAATAAAAA
>JACMLS010000601.1 GCA_014379485.1 Bacteroidia bacterium
ATTTTATTTTTTTAAATTTAAACTTTTAATCATGAAAATTATTATTACAGGTGCAGCAGGATTTATTGGATCTAACCTCACAAAAAAATTACTTGCCGATCATCACGAGGTTATTGGCATTGATAATTTCTCTTATGGAAACAGGTATAACATAAGCCCTTTCTCAGAAAATAAGTTGTACAGTTTTATTGAGGCCGATCTTGTTGACCCTTCAGTTCTTAAAAACCTGCATGCAGATATCATTGTTCACCTTGCATCACAAAAAATTCCGAGATATACCAATGCGTACAAAACGCTTGAAGAAAACGGGGTCTTGCTTAAGAACATAATTAAAAAATGCCTCGACGATAAGATCAAACTAGTGTTTGCATCTACATCTGATGTGTATGGAAAAAACAAAGACATACCTTTTCACGAAGGTTCAGACCTGGTTATGGGCGCAACTACGGTTAAACGATGGGCGTATGCGCTTTCTAAAATGTACGCTGAGCAATTCATTATTGCCACCAATGAAGAGTTCGGCCTTGAATATACGATCATGCGGTTTTTTGGTTCTTATGGTCCCAATCAGAACACTACCTGGTGGGGCGGCCCGCAATCTGTTTTTATTCAGAATATTCTCGAAGGCAAAACGCTTGAAATTCACGGAGACGGTTTGCAAACAAGAACTTTTACTTATGTTGATGATACCGTGCAAGGCATTATGAAATGCATGTTTCATCCCGCCTCAAAAAACGAGATCTTTAATATTGCATCTGAACCTGATGAAGAAGTAACGATAAAGGATCTTGCCGAAACGATCTGGAGGCTGATGAAAGGTGGCGATCAGAAAACCGATTTAAAATTAATTCCGTACAGTACATTCGGAAATTACGAAGATGTAAGAAGACGCGTTCCTTCTATAGATAAAATAAAAAAAATGCTGGGCTACATTCCTGCATTTCACCTTGAAAAGGGACTTGAAGAAGCAATCCGCTGGCAAAAAGAATTTAACGAGCTCACAAA
Organism: Bacteroidia bacterium; assembly: GCA_014379485.1. GTDB lineage: Bacteria > Bacteroidota > Bacteroidia > B-17B0 > Aurantibacillaceae > AM-1111. The sequence continues at coordinate 1,006 of JACMLS010000601.1, forward strand.
AAAAGGAATTATAGAAACCGGCAAATAATGTGTTATTTAGAAACGTTTCAGGAAATTAAATCAGGTTGAAGACAAGAGCTTAGGTGAAATCAGAAAAAATACATTTTCCAGGACTTAATTCTTTGCGGTTTTTTGCAGCGCTTTCAGTATTGATAGGGCACGTTGAGCTTACCAAACATTTTTTTGATGTACCCAATTGCAACGATCTGTTTGAGCGGATTAATTTTGGCGGAATGGGAGTTTATTTTTTCTTTGTGCTCAGCGGTTTCCTCATCACCTACCTGCTCTGTGTTGAAAAGGAAAGAACGGCTACTATTTCAATAAAAGATTTTTATGTGAGAAGAATATTGCGGATCTGGCCGCTTTACTTTCTGATCCTGGTGCTCGGTTTTTTTGTTTTGCAGCGTTTTGATTTTTTTGTTTTTTTTCCAACTTCTTTCAAAGAGAACTACAGCAGTAATTTGCTGCTTTACCTTATCATTCTTCCCAATCTCGCTTTTTCAATTAATCAGCAGCCTGTTGCGCACATTGGGCAGCTCTGGTCAATTGGCGTAGAAGAGCAGTTTTATATTTTTTGGCCCGCTCTTGTAAAATTTTCAAAAAAACTAATGAGAACCATTGTGTTTTTATTTTGTTCGTACATACTTCTGAAAATAGTGATTATGCTGTTGCCCCATTTTATGGCAACCGGGCAAAAATATCTGGCTGTAAAACGCTTTTTTGCCATGAGTAAATTTGAATGTATGATGATGGGGAGCATGGGGGCAGTACTGTTGTTTGAAAAAAAAGAAGGCATTCTTCGTTTGCTTTATAACCCGGTCTTGCAGGTAGTGGCCCTTGTAGGTTTTCCTTTTCTTTCTTACTCGGCAGGAAAAGATAATTTTTTTCAGAATGTTGTGCATTTGCCTTTGTCTTTTCTCTTCCTGGTCATTATCATCAACATTGCATCCAACCCAAAATCTTTAATTAAAGGCGAGCATCGCTGGCTGGAACACCTCGGCAAAATTTCGTTCGGAATTTATATGTATCACCTCATTATTATTTTTATTCTCGTAAAACTCTTAAAGCTGCAGTTCTCCGAAAACCCTGTGCTGGCAAATATGCTGGTTTATCCCTTTTCATTATTTTTTTCCTGTCTTATTTCTCACCTGTCATACGTTTTTTTCGAAGAATATTTTATAAAACTTAAGTTGAAATTCACGAAAGTAATAAGCGGTTAAAAATTGGCGCTCCTAAAAATAAGTAAATCTGGTCTTGATGATTTTCTCATCGGACTTTCAATTTTTGTAAGTACCTACGTCTTTTTTAAAGAGCCGTTCGAAGGATATTTCCATTACCTTATTTTCATTTTTTATCTTCCGTCCTTCATTTCAAAGTACGGCTGGAAAATGTTGCCGTTAAAATTTGTGGTAGTCCCGGTATTGTTTACAATGATCAATCTTTTTTTGGGGAACTGTGATTTCTTTGGGTTTTTTAAATGCATCGTAGGTATGTTGCTGTCAATTACCTTCTATAACTACGTTTTAATTAAATATGAATATGATTTCAGAAAATTATTTGATATTTATCTTAAGGGAATAATTTTTTGCTGCTGGGTAGGCGTCTTCCAGTTTTTATCGCATAAAGTGGGTTTTGGCCCGGGTTATAATTATACCTGGATCTTTAATAAATGGGGCCTGCATCTTGGTTCTTTATTTGGTTTAAGGATCAATTCAATATTTTCCGAACCTTCGCAGTTTGCACTTGTTTTGCTGCCTGCTGTTTTTGTTGCCAGTCATCATATTCTTATGCGCGATTTTACATTGCTCTCTCTGCGCAAGTGTATTCTTATTTACGTTGCTTTAATAATGACCACTTCCTCTACCGGATATATTGGGATTTTTGTTTCTTTAATTCTTATTGGTATTAATCTTGGAAGAATATTTGATCTTATTGTGGTGTTGTTGCTTTCTGTTGTGGGAGCTGCTGTGCTCTATAGCTGGGTTCCTGATTTTAAGTCAAGGATCGATTCTTCTATCAATCTGTGGACAATAGACAATTATACTATTGAGGATATCAATACTTCGAGCTTCGTATTGTTCAACAACTCTCATGTTGCATGGGAAAACATTTCCGAACACCCGCTGACGGGAAGCGGCCTGGGTTCTTTTCCACTCGCGTACGAAAAATATTCGCTTACTAAAGAAGAAGATTTTTTAATTAAAAAAGGGTTTGATTTTAATGCGCAGGATGGAAATTCTTTGTTTCTTAGGTCAATGGCAGAGATGGGCATTATTGGAGTACTCTTTTGGTTTGTCATTATCGGAAGATTCTTTGTGAGAAAAAACCGCGAAGATCCCGAAGATATTTCCTGGCTCTATTCAAGTGCCTTTCTGGCAATAATTTTTGGGTACCTGCTCCGGCAGGGAAATTATTTTTTGAACGGATTTCCTTTCTTCGTTTTAGCTTACGTAGCCCTCCACCAAAAATTTAAGGAAGGCAAAGGTGTGAAAGAAGAAGAAGTGGTAGAAGAAG
>JACMLS010000602.1 GCA_014379485.1 Bacteroidia bacterium
TGCCAATTAAATGTGGTTTTATGGTGTTTCTTTGCTCTAAAATTTAATTCCAGAAAAGTGGCTTTTTAAGGAAGGACTAGTTACATTAATTATTTTGATGAATTTATTAATGAAGTACTTATCCTGAATAATGCTATCAACTGATTTTAATTGATGCTCATTTCCTATTACAACGTGTTTAAATTTTATTCTTCCAGATATCAAAAAATCATCCAACTTATAAACGTTAGCAAGAACCCTTATATAAGTTAGGTTTGTTGTTTGGCAAACTATAGTATCATTAAATTGTGCGAAAAGTTCGGATTTGATTAAAAATAAAAAAACAAATAAAACTATACGTTTCATCTTCCAGGATTTTTCTCAACTTAATAACGAAAAGATTAGAAAAAGTAACTCACCATCAAGCCACATACACAACCAATCCTTTCAGGTACTCACTCTCCTGATGCAAAGGATTGATCGGATGATCTGCCGGTTGATTTAAATAATGAAGAATTTTTATTTCCCTTCCCGCTTCAATTGCAGCGGAAGTGACAGTATTGAAAAATAAAGTTTTATCTACCACCTGCGTACATGAAAAAGTAAAAATGATTCCACCCGGTTTTATTTTTTTCATGGCCAGGGCGTTGAGTCGCTTGTAACCTTTTACTGCGTTGTGCTTGGCCTCGCGGTGCTTCGCAAAGGCGGGCGGATCGAGAATTACAATGTCGTAATCTTCGGTGCTGTCTTCTAAAAAATCAAAAGTGTCTTCGCAAAAACTGGTGTGGTTTTTTAATTCGTTGAGTTCTGCGTTTTTTTCTGTGAGCTCTATGGCGCGTTTTGAGGAGTCTGTTGAGTGAACTAAAGTTGCTCCTGCATTGCCGGCGTAAACAGAAAATCCTCCGGTATAACAAAATGTATTCAGTACTTTTTTTCCTTTGCTGTATTCTCCAAGCAACTTTCTGCTTTCGCGCTGATCAAGGAAAAATCCGGTTTTTTGTCCGTTTACCCAATCCACTAAAAATTTATTTCCGTTCTCTGTAATCACACAATTCTCATTTTCGCCAAACAAAAATCCGTTTTTCATTCCCGATCCATATTCGCCGGGCAAAGATTCTTTACTCTTATCGTAAACTGTTTTTAAATTCTTACCATACACTTTTTTCAGTGCATCCGTAATTTCATTTCTTATCAGGTGCATTCCAATACTGTGTGCCTGAAAAACTGCGTTGCCATCGTAAAAATCAATGATCAGACCGGGCAAACCGTCGCTCTCACCAAAAACCAAACGGTAAGCGTTGGTGCTTTTGCTATTCGCCACACCTATAGTAACCCGGTAATCAAAAGCTTTTTTTATTTTATCGAACCAGAACTGCTCATCAATCTCAACCTCTGTAAAAGAAAACACGCGCACAGAAATTGAACTTTTCTGATAATGCCCTATTCCTAAAAACTTTTTATTGGCAGCAAAAACAGAAACAATTTCTCCGTCTTCAATTTCGCCTTCCATAGATTTTATTGCGCCAGAAAAAACCCAGGGATGTTTTCTATGCAAAGGCAACTCTTTTCCGTTATGAAGATTAATTTTTTTCATACGCGAAAATACGGAAATATCTCTCGCTAAGGCGCAATGATGCCAAGAAAATTAACTTCGGATATAAGATATAAGACACAAAGATATAAGACTGGTGCACGAGGTATTTCGACCGGAAAGCCCTTACAAACCCAGTCCTATATCTTATATCTTTTTGTCTTATATCCGATCGGAAACTGCCTCTTGACGAGGGAAAACTCTTATCTTTGTTCTCCATCTAAATCCTCATTATGACTCTAAGAAAGCAAGTTTTTGCCGCGTTGATTTTGTTTTTTGTTTTAAGTTTTCAGAACACAATTTTTTCTCAGAATAAAGGAAAATATCCTGCGTTGCTTTGGCAAATTAGCGGCAATGGTTTGAGTAAGCCATCTTACTTATACGGAACCATGCATGTGAGCAATAAACTTGCTTTTCATTTATCTGATTCTTTTTTTGTGGCGCTTAAAAGTGCAGATATAATTGCTTTGGAAACAAATCCGCAAGAGTGGTTAGAGAATATGAAAGAGATGGGCATGTTTGATGCTGAACAGAATTACGGAGCTTATAATTTTTTCGGCGGCGGTGGTGGTGGCGATTTTTATACCAGCGCTTTTAAATTCAGCGTTCCTGATAATAAAGAAATAGGTTTTGTACTTGCAAGCGATCCTGATCTTGTAAATGGTTTGCTGTATCGCTCTTATGAAATGCTTGGTAACCACGAAGAAAATACTTATTTAGATCTTTTTATTTTTCAGAGTGCAAAAAAATTAGACAAGCAGGTTACCAATCTCGAAGATTTTAAACAGAGCGAAAAAATGGTAGAAGAAGCTTCTATTCCAGATCCTGATGAGGAAGAAGAAGTGCAGAAATATTACAAAGGAATGTATGAGAACCGATATGGCTTGCAGGAAAAAATTGAAGACGCTTATAGAAAAGGAGATTTGGATGCACTTGATTCTCTTTCGCGTTTAACTTATCCTTCAAAAAAATATGAAAAATGGATGCTGCATTTGCGTAATGAAGTAATGGTACGCGGCATGGATTCTATTATGAAAAAACAAATTCTTTTTACAGGTGTGGGTGCAGCTCATTTGCCGGGAGAAAAAGGTGTAATAGAATTGCTGAGAAAAAAAGGATACAAAGTAAGACCTGTAAATTTTGTTGTTTCAAAGAACAGCATTAAAGAAAAAGAAAAAATTGAAAAAA
>JACMLS010000603.1 GCA_014379485.1 Bacteroidia bacterium
CATTTTAATGTCCATCAAAGAGCTTGAAAGGGAGTCTGGTGTGGAATCTCCCATCTTTTTATTTGCCTGCGCCATTCCCAATTCAATACAGATAAAGAAGGCAATTAAAAATAGAATTCCGCCAATAGAGAAAGTTACCGAGAGCGTTTTTTTCAAAGAATCTGTAAGAGGAATAAATTGAAAAATTAAACCGATCAGCGAGCATGAAAAAACAGCAATAAGCATTGCCCGCAGTATCCATGGATTTTGAAGGCCTTTGGTGTCATCAGAGGAAGAGGTGGATTCAGTATTTTGGTTGGACGATTCAGGATCACCATAAGAATTTTCTTCTAGTGTAGTGTCAGCCGAAACAGTTGCAGGTTCTTCTTTCTTTGTTTTGTCAAAGGAATTGATCATGATCTTATAACCTTGCGCCTGGTAAACAAGTTGATCCTGCATAATTACCGGCAAGATCTCTTTTGTTTTTTTATCGTCGCAGGTAACCAGTAAAAAAGGCATTGCAAAAGCAAGAATGCAAATGGTAAAGGAAAATTTTGGGAACATGATGTTTTTTTTAAAAGTACGAAATAAATTCTCTGAATGCGCTGCGAGCGTCACGCGAGCAGCACCTCAACCCGGTCTCTGACCACAATGCAGAATTTTTTGAAGGAATTGCAGGCGTGGGTTATTTTAATGATTCTTTAGCTTCACAATAAAAACATCCTCGTTTTTTTCCTGAGTGCTTGAATTTATTAATTGAACGGTGCCAAATTCAATTTCTTTTCCTTCAAAAAAACCTGTCACAAGAATATTTTCATTTGAATCAATACAAATACTTTTTGCGGTAATGTCGCCACCGCTGTCGGTGTTACAAGCCCAAAGAACTTTTCCATTGCTATCATATTTGGTAATGAACAGATCGCTTACATCTGAGTTACCATTTTCATTAGTTAAAGTTACAGTGCCAAAATTAATTTTTGAATTATGAAAATAACCTGTTATCAAACAATTTCCTTTCGCGTCCAAACACATTCCATAACTTTCATCATCGCCGGTTCCACTCGCTGTTGAGGCCCACAGAGGTTTTCCGTTCCCGTCATATTTCGCAATAAAAAGGTCGTCATGATATTCGGTTCTTCTTAATGTATCTTTTCCGATATTGAATTTTAAACTTAAGAACGAACCTGAAACAAAACAATTTCCGTTTTTATCAAGGCAGATGCCAAATCCTGTGTCGTCATTTAGGCCGCCTGCAGAATTGGCCCAGAGCACTTTTCCTGTGCTGTCGTACTTTGCAACAAACAGGTCGCCTGTGTTGGAAGTGAAGTTTTTTAATTTAAATGTTCCGAAACTAACTGAAAGGCTATGGAAAATTCCGGTTACGAAACAATTGCCATTAGCATCCATACAAATACTTTGACCTGAATTTTCATTGGGCCCACCTGTGCATTTTGCCCAAAGCACATTTCCGTTACTGTTGTATTTTGCAACCAATATACCCCCGGTATATGTTTTTATTGTCTGGGTTCCAAAGCGTGGATTTGAACTGCACATGCCTGTAACATAAAAATTTCCGTTTGCATCCACACAAATGCTGTTGCCAATATCGTTAAAGTCGCCACCGCCTGATAGTGCCAAAAGAAGTTTGCCATTTGAATCATATTTTAAAATGAAAAGATCAGCACTAAGGCGGTTTGTGTCTTTACCTGTATTGGTAAGCGTTTTATTTTCAAAAGTTGCGGTTGGACTTTCGAAATAACCGGTCACATAACAATTCCCTTCCTTGTCCGCGCAGATTGAATTTATTCTTTCATCAGCTTTTCCTTTGCCCGAAACTGCCCACAGCACTTTGCCACCCGCATCGTATTTTACAAGGAACGCATCAGAATGCCGTTTGCTTGTGTCAGAATTTTTTAAAGTAATGGAACCAAAATTTATTGAATTGCTTTCAAAATTTCCAGCAACAAAATAATTTCCGTTGGCATCGGCGCAAATACTTTTTCCCTGGTCGTCGTGTTTACCTCCTGAGCTTGCGGCCCAATTAAAAGTTTGTCCGAATGAAATTCCGGTCGCCAATAGTATAGTGAGAAAAATATTTTTCATGTTAAATAATTGTTCGATAAAATTAGGGTTTGAGAAGCATTATTCCAATATCATGCCTAATATCAATTCACGGAATCTTACTAATGGTTGGAAGAGGAAGGGAAGGGTGGAAGGATGGAGGGTTTGCTGTGGCGCCGAATTTTCATTTCTAAAGAACAAACCATTCTTCCACCCAATAGTTTCATTCATAATGCGAGTTCACTGCTTCCTGTCCCGTATAATTCGGCCCCGCGTTTTCATCCGCTCCTAAATACTTTAAGCCGAAATTTATTTTCTTAGTGCCTTTGCAGGAAATAATTTTTGTGCGGCCATTATAATTGATTCCGTTTACTTTGAAAATATTTTTTAGTTTTTCATTCTTCGGGTCAACAGAAATTACAATACTTTTCAAATCAAAATTTCCGATAAAGCATCCTTCTTTACTTATTGCACCGAAAATTTTACTCAGCACCAAAAGTTTGTCTCCCAAATAATGAATTCCGTGTACGCAGGTAATCAGATCGTATTTTTCTTTCGGAGTCCAATTTATTAAAGAAGCAACTTCAAACTCAAGACAATTTATTTTGGTGGGAACAGGGATAAAATAATCAATAAGATCAATTCCTTTTAATTGTGCTTTGTTCTGAAAATTGTTTTTTTCAAGAAACTCTGCGCATTGAACCAGCGCCTTTCCTTGTCCGCAACAAAGGTCAAGCCATTTTACTTTTCCGTATTTATTAATGTGATCCGTTAAAAATTTCTCAGGCTTGAATTTGAATTCTTTTTCGTAGCTGTTAATACCACTTGCGTTGCGCTCACGGTTCATTTTATTGTTGGCAACAATGGGGGAGAGGATGAGTTTATTTTCTGGAAGGAGATGCAATTTGTTTCTTTTTCTTTTTAGGATATTTATATCCAATAAATTTACGGTTTTTCTGAGTTTCTGCCTTGTTCTTTTTTTCTTCCAAATCATCAAAATATTGAAAAACCACTTCTATGTTTTTAGTGTTATTTTCAGTTTTCTTTTCCAATTTTTCTACAGCTAATCTTAAGTCTGTATTTTCAATTAACATTTTTCTTATGCGGGTGAAAATACGGATTATCTGAATGTTTACTGAGATGGCTTTTTTGCTGTTTAAAACGCTTGACAGCATGGCTACGCCTTGTTCTGTAAATACGTAAGGCGCGTAACGTAGACCCATTTTATCAGCTAAATTGGAGGTCGCAATTTGCGACATCAAGTTAAAACTAAAAACAAATGGCTAAGAAAACCGCTCTTGTAAAAATACCCGATGAGGTGATTCTGAGTAAAATCTATTTTATCAGGGGCAAAAAGGTAGTGTTGGATAGAGATCTGGCAGAGCTATACGGAGTAGAGACCCGCAGGCTTAATGAACAGGTACGCAGAAACCCTAAAAGATTTCCGCCTGATTTTATGTTTCAGTTAAAACCGGCAGAGCTCGAAGTCTTGATGTCGCAATTTGCGACATCAAGTTGGGGTGGTATGCGTAAACTGCCATTTGTGTTTACTGAGCACGGCATATTAATGCTATCAAGCGTTTTAAATAGCGACAGGTCTATTGACGTAAACCTTGAAATAATGCGTGTTTTTAACAGGGTGCGCGAACTTATTATCGATAATACCGAACTGCGACAGGCAATAGAAAAACTTGACAGAAAATCAGAAAACCATTCTAAAAATATAGAGGTACTGTTTCAGTATTTTGATGACCTTGAAAGAAAAAAGAAAAAACTTGAACTTCAGAAAAAGCGTAAATATATTGGATACAAAGTGTCAAAAGTAAAAAAGAAATAAGCGACAGGTTTTTATATTTATTGCCATTAACTTTATCAATCTTGATGTCGCAATTTGCGATATCAAGATAAAACAAAAACAATTAGACTGGTTTTTGCAAAGTAAAATCAATTCTTACCCAACCGTTCCAGACTTTTACTTATATAACTCTCAGGTGTCATTAAAACCCGCTGTATTTTTTCTGCGTAGTGTATACTATCCATTACCTCTTTGTTCTTCTTTGCCAGTTTATCAAAAGCCCCGTCTACTTTTACTTTTTGCTCTTCGATAATTTTTTTCTGTTTGTTGGTAACCCGAAAACGATTGATGACAAATCCTAAACCACCCAGAACGATGAACAAACCAACAACTAACGAGTAACGCTGAATTTTATCTTGTTTAAGAGAGGCGTTCTGAGAAGCAAGCAGTGCATCCTGTATTTTCTGAAGTTCTGTGTTTTTTACAGAATCTTCTGCAGATTTTTTTTCGTACTCGTATTTTAATTGTGTTTTAAGAGAGGCTTTTTTGTTTTCCTGGTTCACCACACTGTCACGCATCGTAATTTCGAGCTGAAACATTTCAAACGCATCTTTAGGCTTGTTTAATTTTTCGTAAATTGTTCTAAGCGTTTTTGCAGCGTTGGTTATGTAAAAAGGGTAACCCAGTTCTTTTGCCATAGTAAGACTGCGTTTGCCGTAACTAAGCGCTTCGTTCATTTGCCCTTTTGCAAGCATAATGCCGGCAATATTGTCTAAGCAATTTGTTATACCTTGTTTATCCTGCACTTCTTCGAGCAGACTTAAACTTTTTGTAAAGAAAAACAGGGCGCTGTCTGTTTGCCCTTCATTATTATAAATATCGGCCAGGTTGCTTAAGCAGGTAGCTACACCAATTTTGTTTTGTATCTGTTCCTGCATTTTCAAAGCCTTGTTTAAAAATTGTAAACCTTTTGCGCTTTGATTTAGCTGAATATAAATTGTACCTATGTTGTTTAAAGATTGTGCAATACCTCTTGCATCGCGAATTTCCTGCCTCAGCGCCAGACTTTTTTGATTGTACTCAAGAGCCTTTGCACCGTCTCCCTGTATTTTGTAAACGGCAGCAATGTTGTTTAAACTTTCTGCCATTCCGTATTTTTCATCTATCTGCTCAAAAATGCTGAGGCAGCGGTGGTAATAATTTAATGCTTTTGCAACATCGCCCTGGTTATCATACAAAGCGCCTATGCTGCCTAAACAAAAGCCCGTTGCTCTTATGTCTTTTATTTCCTCCTGCAATTTTAAACTCTTGTTATAATACTCAAGGGCTTTTGATATGTTGCCGGTTCCGCGGTAAACATCGCCCATGTTAACCATGCTTAAAGCCATATCTTTTTTGTCGCCAATTTTTTCATAGATGGTTAAACTTTTATGAAAACAATCTATGGCTTTCTTAATATCGCCCAGGTGAAGGTGGATGATGCCGATATTATTGAGTGTTACTGCAATTCCTTTTTCATCCTGTATCTGCTCTCTTACTTTTATGCTTTGCAGATCGTTTTCAAGCGCTTTGGCATGATCGTTTTGCTGTTCTGCAAGGTAACCTGCATTGCCAAGCGCAGAACCAAGGTGTTTAAGGTAAAAACGTTTTAGCGCAGGTGTTCTTGCAGTAACAGAGTTTTTTTCTGCGAGTTTTTTTAAACGCTCGTTAAATGCGGGCCATTCTTCATCGCTTGCCGTTTCTGAAAGTTCAGCGAGTATGTTGCAACGCATGGTATCGTGCCAGGCAAGCTTTAATGCAAACTTTAAAGAGTCTACACTTCTGTCTTGCGCAAAAGTAAAGCGCTGAAAAAAGATCAGGGCAACAAAAATAAACCAGGCCTTATATTTTTTTATTTTTTTAATGAGCGTAATCTTTTTAAATTTCTTTCAATTAATTTTTCTGAAGGTAATAAGGCAGTTTGTATTCTTTTGGCGTAATGTATAGAGCTGAGCACTTCTTTGTTTTTTTCGTTCAGCTTATTAAAAGCTTCGTCTACACTTAATTTTTGCTGCTCAATAATTTTTTTCTGTTTGTTTGTGAGCCTAAAACGATTGACCACAAAACCAAGGCCACCCAATACAATCACCAAACCAATAACTAAAGAATAACGTTCAGCCTTTTCCTGCCTGAGTGATGCGGTTTGTGCTTTTAGTTGCGCGTCTTTTACTTTTTGTCCTTCTGAATTTTTTACAGAGTCTGCGGCAGATTTTTTTTCGTATTCATATTTAAGCAGAGATTTAATATTTGCGCTCTTGTTTTGCTGGCTCTCTAAACTATCAAGCATCTGAATTTCCAGTTTATACATTGCCAAAGCATCTGTATAATTGTTTTGTTTTTTGTAAATGAATTTAAGGGTTCTTGCTACTTTTCTTATGTTATCAGGATAACCAATTTCTTTTGCCATTTTTAAAGTTCTCTTTCCATACTCAAGCGCCTCTTTCAATGCTCCTTTTTCAAGCAGTAGTGCTGCAATATTGTTTATAGAATTTACAGTGGCGAGTTTATCGCCCATCTGCTCTCTTAGTTTTAAACTTCGCAGGTAATACTCAAGGCTCTTATTGTAGTTTTTTTGTTTTTGGTAAACAACCGCAATGTTAGTTAGTCTGTTGGCAATTCCTGTTGGGTCCTGTATCTGCTCTGCAATTGTTAAACTTTTTTCGTAATACTCTATAGCTTTCACATAGTTGGCCTCTTTTGCATATATAACTGCTATGTTGCCCAAGGCGGCACCAAGGCCAACCTTATCATTAAGATCATTCCATATCGCAATACTTTTTTGCATGTATTTCAGCGCCTGCTCATGCTCGTTCTGATTAATATAAATTGTACCAATGTTATTAAGCGATTCTGCAATGCCTCTTTTTTCGTTCAGCTCTTCTCTTAATTTTAAACTACGCTCAAAATAATGAAGCGTTTTAGAGATATCTCCCAGCTCAAAACACGCTTGCCCGAAACTGTTTAAGGTTACTGCAATTTCTGCCTTATCTCCTGCCTGCTCTTTTAGCTTTAAGCTTTTTGTAAAAAAAGAAATTGCTTCCGGAATTTGTCCGTTATAATAAACCCTTGTACCCATGTGCTCAAGCGCCTTTGCAAGGTATCTTAAATAGAATTTTTTAAGAACAGCATTTTTTTCTTCAACAAAATTCTTTTCTGTAAGCGCCAAAAGCTGGTCTGTACAGGCCGGCCATTCTTTTCGCGTAAAATCTGTAAGTATTATTTTATCGAGCAGGCTGCAACGCGTGGTATCGTGTTTTGCAAGTTTTAAAGCAATCTTTAACGAGTCAACTGTTTTGTCCTGAGCGTATGAATTTGTCTGAATTAAATTCAGGATAAAGAAGAAGAGTATGCAAAAGCTTTTTCCCACAATACGGCAGACTGCAATTTAGCTAAAATTTCAGTTATCTGTATAATGAATACCTGAAGAGCTAAAAAGGTGGGATGAAGGTTGATTATGAACCAATAGCACTACAGAAGTGAAATTAACTGAGGTCAATAAATTAAAAGATAGTTAGAAAGGCAATTAGTTGAAACCGGCCAAAAAGTATAAAGTGGAATCGGAGCTTTCATGAAAAAGCATAAGCATCTTGAACCCGGAGGATTCACACATTTTAAAAAAATGTAAAAGAATGAAACTTCGACTCCTTTGGGAGTCGAACAAATTGTGAGAATACGAATTGTCTTAGCCCACTTGTAAACATAAACGGTGCGACTCCTACCGGAGTCGATTTCTCTTTTGTGATAGTGTTTAAAATGTGCGATTCCGCTGGAATCATTCGCGGCTACTAGTATAGATCCGGAATTTGTCATACACCTACAGAGATTTTAA
>JACMLS010000063.1 GCA_014379485.1 Bacteroidia bacterium
ATAAAACAACAATTTAAAACCAAAAAAAATGATAACAATTAATCCTTACTTAAACTTTAATGGTAATACTGAAGAAGCTTTTAATTTTTACAAATCAGTATTCGGCGGGGAATTCCTTGGAGGAATCAGTCGTTTTAAAGACACTCCTGATGGCGACAAATTACCTGCAGCAGATCAGCAAAAAGTAATGCATATTGCTTTACCAATTGGAAAAGGAAATGTACTTATGGCAACAGATTTTCTGGAGTCTATGGGCCACAAATTAATCGAGGGCAATAATTTTTCTATTTCAATTGAAACGGAAAGTGAACCTGAAGCTGACAAGATCTTTGCCGCACTCTCTGCAGGTGGAAATGTTGAAATGCCTTTGCAAAAAATGTTTTGGGGCGACTACTTCGGCATACTGAAAGATAAATTCGGAATTCAATGGATGGTAAATCACGCTCAGCAAAAAAATTAACCGCTATGGAACAGCCTTTTATTATTGAGCGAACGTATAACGCTCCCGCAGCGCTTGTCTGGAAAGCGATAACAAACAAGGAAGACATGAAGCACTGGTATTTTGATCTGAAGGAATTTAGACCTGAGCCCGGTTTTGAATTTCAGTTTGAAGGAGGACCTCCTGAAAAATCGTATCTTCATTTGTGTAAAATTACAGAGGTAGTTCCCGAAAAAAAAATAACTTACAGCTGGCGTTATGACGGATACGAAGGAATTTCATTTGTAACATTTGAATTGTTTGCAGAAGGAAATAAAACAACGGTGAAATTAACCCATGCCGGTCTTGAAACTTTTCCTGCAAGCAATCCTGATCTTGCCAAAGAGAATTTTGCCACTGGTTGGAATCACATTATTGGTATTTCGCTGAAAGAGTATTTAGAAAAATAATATGATAAGATGCGGAAAAAGCACTAAAAAATATTTTAATATATTTGATTCATTAAAATATTTTTTATGCGATTTTTGCTTCTGATTCCGTTTATCTTTTTGTTTTCCTGTAGCAACGAAACAGATCAGAAAAATTCTTACCTGGCCTGGAAAGACAGTATAAAATCTCATAAGATCAAGATCCGTGATGAGCAAACAGGCGAATACCCGCAATCAGTGGGTGCGCATTGTAATAATCCGCAAGGCGCACCCACACAGGGTTCTGTTTCATGGAATTTACCTGATAGCGCATTGAGCGATGCTGAAGAAAAAATTACCGGAACCTGGACTGCAAGATTGGGAAGAATTTCTGTTTCGCCGGGCCATAAAGGAATCGTTTACCAAAACACAAAAGGAAAAAACGTTATCGAAACATCTTTTGAAGCAGTAAAAAAAGATGAACCTACAGACCAGAACTGCGCCTGGATAGATTTTTACGATGATCATACCGGTTTCTGGAACTCATGCATGATGTATAAAGGCGGGCCTGCATGTATGGATAATATTGATCCGTTTACAGGTGAGCGTTCCGGTTCAGGACTACGCTTCGAATGGTACATGGAAGGAAAAAAGGTGAGAATGAAATATGAAGATTGTTTCAGATTTCCAATGGATGTAAAAGTGAACCCTTCAGAAAGTACATATAAGTTGGTAACCTATACTGTTCGTGTAAAATACTGGGACATGGAAATAACAAGCAAAAACGGATCGGATCTTTATACCATTCGTGATTATTTGCCCGAATACAAATACACGTCTCCTGTTAAATACAAATATCAACGCTCACCAAAAACTTTAAGCGGAAAAATGGGGAAGTATAAAAGTGCTGTTTTGGATTAAAAATTGAGGAAGTAAATAAAGGGAAATTTTTTTTAGAAATTTTAAAAAATGTCAGAAAAAAATAATTCAACTGCAGATCGTGAGCTGGTAATTACACGCTTGTTAAACTCACCACGCGAACTTGTATGGAAAGTGTGGACAGAGCCGCAACACATAACGCAGTGGTGGGGCCCCACTGGTTTTACAAACACGATTCACGAAATGAACGTAAAACCAGGCGGTGTATGGCGTTTTATGATGCACGGACTTAATGGAATGGATTTTCCGAACAAGATTGTTTTTAATGAAGTGGTAAAGCCTGAGCGATTGGTTTATACTCATTCTTCAGAAGACGAAAACGATCTCAACAGTTTTAAAACAACAGTTACATTTGAAGAACAAAATGGTAAAACCCATCTTACCATGACAGCTGTTTTTGCTGCCGCAGAAGAACGCAACAGAGTTGTAAAAGAATTTGGTGCCGCAGAAGGTGGAATTCAAACCATCAACAAACTGGAAGCGTACCTGGCGAAAATGTAACCTACAAAAACATGCAACAAGGGAATAGCCGAAAATTTTCGGCATTCGCGGCTAATGAAAGTAGAAATTTCTTATTAGTATCATTGCTTTGTTTTTCGCGGAAATAAAATTATTCCTTTTAAATTTACAAACAGTACCCAGTTTTATTTCAGCCAAGGCATGAACAATATTCCGGAAAAACCAATTGTATCTGAACGCTTTGAGCCCGGAAACATTTTGTATTATTTTTCGAATGGACAGTATTGTTTTTTTAAATTACTGTGGGCTGATTTAAAAAAACTTGAATTTCATGTTTTAAAAATTGCGGAGGTAAATGAACTTCCGTATGATGGTTCCATTCCTGAAATCAAAAGAGAGCCTGAGTTTAGCACTCTTAACATTTCAGATATGGATGACGCGGTCCTTGCCGCTCAAAATATCATTACAAAAGCGGAATCAATTGCCTATTTTAATTTTATAAAAAATTCAGCGAGGCCTGAAAACGCCATTGAACTGCTTGACGATGGAGACGTTCTTTATATTCCGGATAGTAATCAGTATCGTTTCTTAAAAGTTGTGTTGATCGATATAAAGAAAAAAATAATTTTTGTCTTGCGTTATCCCGGCACATGGGCGCTTTCTGATTCAGAAAAAGTTCAGGATCCTGAAGAAGGCCCCTGTGTTTTTGAAGAGATGAATGCTAAAGAATTATCAAAAGCAACGCTTTTTGATAACTGGAAAATAAAAGAGCACGAATCTGTTGCGTTTGCCGGATATCTGAAAATTGAGAATAATGGAAGACACCTGTACGCCTTTCTCCAGGGAAGCAAGCACATGAAAAAGATCTACCGGCCAACCTTTCCGTCTTCTGAAAAAAAAGAAAAAAAACCGGAAAGCGTTCTCTTATCGAAATGGTGGAATTACAGTTTTCAGTTTTTAGTACTGGCTTTATTAATTTGGGCCCTGCTCAATCCGCTTGTAAGAAAAATTTCTTTTTCAATTAGTCTCTTCTTTAACGCTATGTCTGTTGTTACATTTATAAAAATCTCTGCAAAGGACAGAACTGGTATACACAAATTGAATTTCGTCTTAACCATTTTGGCCATTATTGTTTCTGTTACAAGTCTTATTTTTTCTGCAATAAGTTTTTACGGAAATATTTATTTTGTTGCGATTACCGTGGTCTCTTTTTTTATTAAAGAGAAAAAAAATCCGGAAACTGAAGAAAGCAAGGACAAACAATTAGCGGGTAAATAGATCTGATAACAAGTATTAACAATCCAAATTCTTAAAGAGCTTCAAAAAAAATTAAATTTGGTATACACGGGTATACCACATGGAAACACGGGCTGCATCAAAAACAAAAAAATTGCTTTTACAAATAAGCACCGTCTGCGTTTTTGTTTTTATGATAGCTTTGTTTGTTGCATATCGCTCCGGAGCATTTGATGAAAAGATGCCGGAAGAAACAAAACTTTCCTTAACCAAAGACTTTGCAAACCCAATAATTCCTCCGGATTTTATTGCGGCCAAAGTACCTGCGCCAAATGTAATGAACACCCTTCCGGAAAAAGCGCCTGCTCCGTTGCCAAAAAAATTGAGCAAAAGAGAAATGAAACTGCTTAAAGAATTTATGCCAAGCTCCAAAGTAAGTTTTGTTATGCCTACAGAGCTAATGTCAAGCTCTAAATCGATTTTTGTTTTCTCTCCCGAACTCATGTCAAGTTCTAAATCTATGACACTTATAAACCCGGGGCCAACTTTATATGAAAAAATACTTGCAGACAGGGTTATGGCAGCTGAGGCCGGGAAACAACTGTCCATAATGAGCAGCTCTAAATCCGGAGCTATTTTTACACCTGAAAAAAAAGAGACTCCGCGCTTTAAATCCAATCCGCCGGCTTATTTCAAACAAAAATAATCTCCCAAGACTATTGGGTTTAACAAGTTTTGCAATTTAAGATAATACAAAACTCCCCCGATTTATTAAATTTGAAATACCATCAACAAATTATATCTTTATTGGAGATCATTGCAGAAATATTTGCACATTTTATCTGGAGGGTACTGCTTTTTTTAACAGGGCTTTTAGGAAGAGGAATTAATTTCGTTTTTAGAATTGGTAAAAAGAAAAGCACTAAGCAAAATCAAAAAGAAACTGTAGATGATGATAGGAATTTCATCTTGGGATTTAGTGTTCTCTCAGCCTGTTTTTTCGGAGTCTATATTTATAATATCTATACATGATTTTTATTAAAAATAATTTTGAAAGTCAAAAACACTTAAATGAAAAATCCAAAACTTGTTCTTAAAATTGCAACCCTTAGTGGTTTTGTTCTGTTAACAGGCAGCTTTGTTGCTTTTAAGGCCGGGGTATTTAAAGAACAACTTCCTTCCATGCTAACAACCCCTGTTGATTCGCCAGAGGTAAAAACTGTCACCATCGATTCTTTTATGTTAAACGAAACCATGTCGAGTTCAAAATCTGCGGGATGGGTTTTAGAGCCGCAGGATTTTAGTCCCGCAAGAGGAAAAGACAGTACTAAAAATAAAAAAGTCGTTCCCGCTAAGCAAAACAACAGCAATTCCAATAACGCAAGCCCAACCAGTAATTCATCCAACAAAAAAGATACAGCCAAAATAAAACCAGTTCATATAATGCCAAGTTCTAAATCAGGTAAAATTCTTTAGCGCAAAAAATGGATCCTTTAAATCTTACAGGATTAACCGGCTTAAGCATACTTTTTCTTGTGCTTGTTTTTTTGCCTATGGAAAAAGTTTTTCCGGCAAAGTCGCGACAAAAGTTTTTCCGGCCTTCGTGGTTTTTAGACCTGTGTTTTTTTCTTGGTCAGTATTTTATCTGGGGCGCGGCAATTTTGTGGGCCCTCAGTTATTTTAATTTTTTTCTGGGAAACATTATTCCGCAAAATTTCAGAACGGCTGTTGCATCTCAGTCATGGTGGCTGCAGGCTATTGAAGTAATTTTGCTAAGCGATTTTATTAT
The DNA here is from genome assembly GCA_014379485.1 of Bacteroidia bacterium. GTDB lineage: Bacteria > Bacteroidota > Bacteroidia > B-17B0 > Aurantibacillaceae > AM-1111. The sequence continues at coordinate 5,270 of JACMLS010000063.1, forward strand.
TTACTGGGCGCATCGTTTGCAACACAAATGGAGTTTTTTGTGGCGCTTTCACAAAGTGCATCACACAGCAGAACATTTAGACTGGCTGGCGGCGCATCGTGAGCATCCGCTCGATACCATTTATACTGTGGGTTTAATTAATCTTCCTGCTTTCATATTAGGCTTTCCGCTTGAAACGCTTGCTGGTTTTATTGCGTTCAGAGGCATCTGGGCCATTTACATTCACTCTAACGTGCGTTTGCCCATTGGGCCGCTTAAATGGTTCATAGGCGCGCCTGAGTTGCATCACTGGCACCACGACATTGAACGCGACAGGGGAAATTACGCAAACATTTCTCCATTAATGGATCTTATTTTCGGAACCTATACTTGCCCCGATCACGAACCTGAAAAATTCGGCATCAAAGAAGAGTTTCCGAAAAATTATGTTGGACAAATGATCCACCCTTTGCTTCCTGAAAAAACTTCAAAAAAAATAATGAAGAAAAATTTATTGGGCAGGTTGAAGTTAAAAAAGGAAACGGAAAATACAGTTGAACCTTTATGAATAAACTGCAGATAAAATTTTCCCTGCTGCTAAGTTTTCTTTACAGCCAATGTACGTTTTGTCAGAATAACAATGGCGGATTTCAGGCAATTCCATACGAAATACAGGAAACGGCACCCGGAATGATTCTCATAGAAGGCATCATTTCTGATTCTCCCAAAAAATATGGTTTGAGTGCCGATACCATACGACCATTTTATATATCTGCGCTTGAAGAAACCAATGCACAGTATCTCGCTTATCTCTCTGAGATAAAAAAGTACTACTCACCATCTGCTTATGAAAAAGCATTGCCCGATACAAGTGTATGGCTAAAAGAAAACCTGCCCGATTCATTGAAGAAATATCTTTTTAAGAATTATTTACGCAATTATATTTTCCAGGATTATCCTGTTGTGGGTGTGAGTCCGGAACAAATTTTAAAATACGCACAATGGAAAACGGATCGGGTCAATGAAATGATTTTGATAAGAGAGGGACTATTGGATTTTTTTGCAGCACCTGATTCTCTTGTTTTGTTTTCAACAGAAGGCTATTTGGGTGGAAAATGGCAAGGACAATTAAAAAATAAATTACCTTCTTTTGATGACCAGGTTCCGGAAAGAGATGTGCGAATGGAAGATGGAATATTTTTGCCACGATACCGCATAGCAGTAGCAGACGAATGGAAAATTGCTGCGCTTGCAACCGGAGATAAAGACCACTATTACTTTCAAACTCCTAAACCATATAATCATAAAAAATTTGACAAAAAGAATTACTTCGGATATTTGTTTGTAACAGAAAAAGGCATTGCCAGTAATAACTATCCTATCATGGCCACGCTCTCTGAAATTCATCTTAAGAGAGTATACAATGTTTCTGCTAACAATTATTTAGTGCGCGGCATGTATGACAACGTGAGTGAATGGGCATTGGATGCAAACGGCAGCTATATTGCAATGGGCGGCTCATGGAAAACACCCGGACCATCTTATGCTACAGTGTATGATCCTTTAAAACCCGACAACAGTAAATATGTATGCAGAATGGATTTTGTACTGCCAACAAAAGAACAAAACAAAGTATCTGGCGCTACCGGTTTCAGACTTGCAATGGATTATATCGGTAATATAGATCCACGAATAAAAAAAAGGAAAGTTAAAAATGAGAACTAAATGATTAATTTTGTTTTCCCGTCAAATTTATTGCAGTATGAGAAAATTAATTCCGCTTATTTTTTTATTGACTAGTACTTTCAGCAAGGCACAGTTTAATACTGCTGACACTTCCGATTATCCAAACCTTAGAAAACTGATAAAAAAAGAGAACGCTTCTCTTAAATTTGATTCTACAGATGCAAGCGCTTATGTTAGGCGCGCAGATCTTAAAATGCAATTGCAGGATAATAAGGGCGCGCTTGCAGATTATACAAAAGCTATAAGTTTTAAACCCGATTTTTCGAGCGTTTACAATAACAGGGGCTATGCGTATTATAACCGGGGAATTGTGAAATATAATTTAAACGATTTTACTGCTGCGTTGGAAGATTATACAAAGTCTCTTGAGTTTTTAATTGATAATCCTATCGTTTATAATTCCATTGGTCTTACCTATAAAAAACTTGGTAATGATAGTCTGGCATTAAAAAATTACGACAAAGCCCTGCAATTCAAGCCTGATTTTGCGCCGGTTCTCTTAGGGCGTGGAGACCTGAAACTTATAATGAAAGATTATAATGGCGCAATAGAAGATTATAACAAAGTACTTGTTACAAATCCTGCCAACGCCTATTGTTATAACGTTAGAGGATATTGCAATTATAAAACAGGTAACCTTTCGGGTGCAATACAGGATTATAACAAAGCGCTTCAATACGATTCTACTTACGCCGAAGCATACAATAATCGTGGACAGGTTAAGTGCGCATTAAAAAATTACGAAGCAGCACTAAGGGATTTTGATAAATCTTTCAGATATGACAGTACAAGTGCCATGACCCTAAGTAACCGTGGTGGTGCAAAACACAACCTGAAAGATCTGAAAGGCGCGCTCAAAGATCTTGAAACAGCAATAAAGCTTGATAGTAATTGTTTTAACGCTTACATAAATATGGGTGCATTAAAACTGGATTTAAAAGATTACAAAGGATCATTAAATGCACTGAACAAAGCGGTTGTGCTCGATCCGCTGAATTATTCCTCTTACAACAACAGGGCGGGACCCAGATCTGAAATGGGAGATAAAGACGGAGCATTAGAAGATTTTAATAAGGCCATTGAGTTGAATCCCACATACGCAGACGCTTATGAGAGCAGGGCTGCCCTTTATAAGAAAACCGGTGATAAGAAAAAAGCAAAAGAAGATCTAAAAAAAGCAGAAGAGTTAAGAGCCCCGAAAAAATAATTTCGTTCAGGAATTAAATTTATAAAATGAAAAACGCAAACCGCTTATTATTTCTCTGCGTTTTTCTTTCCTTTGTTGTAAAATCAATTATTATTTTATTTTTTATTCACGCCCCCGCAAAATTTGAAGTGCATGCTATTGCACACAATATGATCTCAGGCGGAGAAATGAAATACAACCTGAATGGGCAGGATAATTTTAATTACCAGTTTCCAGTTTATCCCTTTCTGCTTTTTTGCGTTTACAAAGTTTTCGGAGAAGGAAATTTTTCTGCCTTGTTCATGAATCTCGTTTTTTCTTCTGCAACAGCTTTGTTTGCATTCTCTGTTTTTAAGTGGTTTCTTTTACAGTTTGACCTGAAATTAAAAGTCATTTCAACAGAACGCATTGCTTTGCTTTCTGTAGTTGCACTCTTGCTGCATCCTTTACTTATTTACTACAGCATTTACATTATTCACCCTTTTTCACTTGATCTTTTGTTTGTGTTTGCCACGCTTTATTTTATGATAAAGTATTTTGACAAGCAGACAAAAATTAATTTGTTCATTTACGCCTTATGCCTTGGTTTTGCGGTGCTGAACCGTACAACGCTAACAACCCTGCTCCTGCCCTTTCTTTTGTTTCACTCTGAAAATTTCGCATTCAAAAAAAAAATGAAGGCGGCGGCTTTTGTACTATTTATAGTAACGGTACCGGCTTCATTATGGCTTGTCAGAAATTATACTATCTACAAACAGTTTTCTCTCAACTCAAGTATGGGGCAAAATTTATGGATCGGTGCGCTTGAAGAAACTGAAGGTTCAGCGAATTTAAGCAATGGAAAATCCTATTACGCAGCTTTGAGTGAAAAGGAGTTGACAGGCATTATGGATTTATCTCCGCCCCAACAATCAACATTTTTTTCAGACAAATATTTTCAACTTCTCCGACAAGATCCCGCAAGAGTAGTAAAAATGTTTTTTGTGAAACTTAAAAATTTCTGGTGGTTCAGAACCGGAATCGGAAAAGAATATCCGGACAACGTTGCAAGTTATATTCCGCTTTACAAAATTGTATATGGTCTTGTGTTTTTTCTTTCCCTTACCGGAATTTTTTTCATTGGCAAAAAAACTTTTTCTTTTGTTTCTTTTCCCCTTGCACTTTCACTTATGCAAGCTGTTTTTTACGTAGAAACAAGGCACAGAGCGATCGTTGAACCGCTCTTGATCTGTCTTGCAATTACTGCTTGTTTCTTATTGTTCCGTAAATTTTTTCCCCTAAAAGAAAAAACAAATGGAAACTAAAACATTCCGCACTGTCAGTTTAGGCTCGCTGCTGCTTTTTGCGTTCATTTGTTTTTTGCTGAATCCCATTGGCGAATTTCCTTTGAATGATGACTGGGCATTCAGCCGATCAGTAAAAACGTTCTCAGAAACCGGCGAGATCAGGTATCCTGACTGGTCCTCCATCCCTTTTGTTTCGCAATTTATAATTGGCGGGGCTTTTTGCAAGGTGTTTGGATTTTCATTTACACTTCTGAGAATTGTTACTTTGCTGACTTTTTGTTTTCTTACTATTCTCCTTCTAAAAAGTCTCTGCTTTGTAAATACAAAAAGAAGTTTTGCTGTTATTGGTCTGCTCACTTTTATTCTTTGTCCGCTTTCTCTGAACCTCTCTTTTTCTTTTATGCCTGATGTGTATGTACTTTTGTTCTCTTTGCTTTCCGCATTTTTTTTCTGGCGCTTTTTTTCTTCGGATAAAAAGATCTTTTTTATTGGGGCTCTTGTGTTTTCCGTTGCAGCAAGTCTTTCCCGCCAATCAGCAATTGTTTTACCACTAGCTTTTGCTCTCACTTTTCTTTTTCACAAAACCATTAACCTTAAAAACATTTTTATAGCCGCACTTCCGTTGCTGTTAAATTTACTCGCCCTGTTTCTTTTCGAAAAATTATTGTTGGCCACCAATAAGCTTCCTGCCAATTACAACATACAACTACACACAATTACAACTTCTCTTTTTCACCCCAACCCATCAGCGCTAAAAAATCTCTTGTATTATTCGCAAACCGCCTATGTAAGTATTGGTATTCTGCTATTTCCTGTTTCCGTTCCGCTGTTTTTATCATGGAAAAAAGAAAATTCACCAAACCAAAACGCAAAAACGCTTTATGCAGTCTTATTACTCCTCTTACTTTGCGGAACCGTGTTTAAGATCCTGCTCACACAAAACTATTTTCCTTTTGCAGGAAATGTTTTTTATCCTTCAGGCATAGGTCCGGTGATTCTTAACGGATTTGATTCGCAACAATTCTCTGTTGAGAGTTTAAGCGGTAAAATACTGTGCTCCTTCATTTCGCTTGCAGGAACTCTGAGTTTCTTTTTTATCCTGGTTCTGTACATTCAACAACTCAAAATCATCAGCAAAAACAAAAAGCAAAAAGAAATTTCATTAAAGGATTTTGTTTTTATTTTCTCACTGTTGACGTGTGTCTTGTACGTACTACCCCTGTCCCTGAGTTTTATAAATGATCGTTACCTGCTTTTTGTACTTCCGTTTATACTCATAGCGCTTTCTTGTATTGAGATTAAGTCACAACTTAATTTAAAACTATCGCTCGCCCTGCTTTTACCAATAGCCTGGTTCTCTGTCTGCGGAACCCATGACTATCTCTCATTAAACCGCGCAAGGTGGCAAGCTCTAAATTATCTCACAAATGAAAAAAAAATTTCTGCCATAGAGATTGATGGTGGTTTTGAATTCAACGCCTGGTATTTGTATGGTAAAGCTCCCTACAATCCAAATCACACCGGCAAATGGTGGTGGGTGCAAAATGATAATTATGTTGTTACGCCCGCAGATCTTCCTACCTACACCACTATAAAAACAATTCCATTTTCTTCGTGGAAAGATTTTAGTAAGAAAGACATAAAAATTCTTTGCAAGACTCCCTGACACATATATCAGGAAACATATCAATTTGAAAAAACAACTACAAATTCAATCACCATCAGGATTACTTACCGGAATATAAACACCAACTAATCCCGAAGGGATGTTATTATGATAACTGATAGTGCGCCCAATAAGTAGAACCCTGAAGGGGTAATATTACTTGCATACTGGTCGCGTTAGTATGTCACCCCTTCAGGGTTCAGGCCCTCTGTTCATTGGCCGTGTTATCATAATAACATCCCTTCGGGATTAAAGAAAGTTGGTTGTGTGATAGTTTGAAAACGCAGCTATTGTGTTCAGTAATTGCACCAATAAAAAATTCCGGTATATTTAGTGGAACTCGAGGCAAG
>JACMLS010000604.1 GCA_014379485.1 Bacteroidia bacterium
AACAACATTCCCACTAAGCAAAGCAGAAGAATGAACTTCTTTAATTCCCACTTTTAAAAATTCATTAATGTTTGTTGAGCGTAAACTTCCGCCCGCCATAATTGTAATCTGCTCTCCGGCCATTTCATTTAAAACCGACAACATTTCAATTCCATCCATAGCTGTTTTTTTTCCGCCTGAAGTAAGTACTCTCGGAATTCCCAATGAAATTAAATCGTCCAGTGCTTTTTCCAAATCTTCACATTCATCAAATGCTTTGTGAAAAGTAATGTCCAATCCTTTTGCAACGTCAACTAAAATTTTTGTTTTTTCAAGATCGATTTTATAATCAGAAGTATTGCATCCAATTACAATTCCGGCGCACCCGGCTTCTCTTACCCATACAATTTGTTCAAGGATCAGGTCGATTTCTTTATTCGTATAAACGTAATTCCCTTCGCGCGGATGCAGCATAACATGGGTTCTTGTTTTCACCAGTTCTTTCACTTTAAAAATATCTTCACGCAAAGGCGAGCCACCATTGGTAAAAACCGGAGAACAGAATTCTATACGGTCTGCTCCTGCATTTTGTGCCGCAAGGGCAGAATCAATAGAGAAACAACAGATTTCTAAAAGAGGTTTTGTCATAGTCAAAAATCAGTTAAAATTGAAGCATGCAAATCAATTTGCCATCATTTAACGTGTCTGTTTACAAAACTTATCTGTGTAATCAGTGAAATCTGTGGCTTTCTTTCGTCAAAAATAAGCGCATTTTCTTAGCTTTGCACAATGAAAGTGAAAATAAATATTAAATCAGTAAACCCTAAATTCAGTCAGAAACTGGCAGATGAAAGGCATGAGGGAGAAGAAACAGAAGACAACGTTAAATATTTGTGGGAAGACGATTTTGATGTGAAGGGAAATGTAAAGGATTTTAAAGTGAAAAACAACGCTGTATATTCTTTGAAAGGAGAGTTTGCTGATGGAAAAACGTTTGAACATGAGTTTTCTGAAATGACAATTATAGAATGTTATTTAGAAGATGGAAGCCTTTCTCAATTTCCGATAGCAAAAAAGTTAATTCAGTCTACAGATAAAAAGATCAGCCGCGATGGAGAAAAACTTTTTTTTCATGTGTTTTTAAAAGGGGCAAAAGAAATAGTGAATCCTTTTGATGGCGCTTATTTTGAGAAAAAAGACTGGCCGGCAGATTTACCAGTTAGAGATGAAGACGATGATGATGAAGACGAGGAGTTTGAAGACGATGAACCGGGAACGGACGAAGAGGATTGATTTCAGATTCACACATTTTAACCACATCATCCTTTGTGAAAACACTATGGATGACAAATAAGTTCACAGAGATGATTCACAGATTTGCACAGAGAAAATTTTACTCTTTGAAATGGAAAGTTTTTTTTTCTTTCCTGATTTTTTTCTCTTTAGGAAAAGCGCAAACCGGTCTTACAAAGTATGTTGATCCTTTTATTGGTACTGGCGGACACGGTCACACATTTCCGGGCGCAACTGTTCCGTTCGGGTTGGTGCAGCTGAGCCCTGATACACGTGTAGATGGCAGCTGGGATGGTTGTGGCGGCTATCATTATAACGATTCAATTATTTACGGATTTTCACACACACATTTAAGCGGAACGGGTTGTTCTGATTACGGAGATATTATGTTTATGCCCGCTACCGTTTCTCCCGGCCTTGATCAGAAAAAATATTGCGCACGCTTTTCACATAAAAACGAAACTGCTTCTGCAGGTTATTATTCAGTTGAACTGAAGAATAAAATTAAAGTGGAGCTTACAAGCACCACCCGCTG
>JACMLS010000605.1 GCA_014379485.1 Bacteroidia bacterium
AATTAAAATGAACGAGAAAGAATTGGTTGACAAACTGATTAACGATGGGGCCGATGTATCTGCCGTAGACAGTAATGGTGCAACCACTTTAATGTGGGCCGCATTGTACAGCGATCTTGATCTGGTTAAAAAATTAATAAAGAAAAAAGCTGATATAAACGCTAAAGGAATAATTTACTTTAATCCGGAAAAAACAAGTTACTATGGCTGCCTGATGGATGTTGCAGTGGGAAAAAATAAAATGGATATGTTGAAGTATTTTATAGAAGAAAAAAAACTGGATGTAAATGATAAAGGAATGCAAAAAGAAACCAAAACCGCCATTGGGTGGCCCGCACTTATGTTTGCGGTTTCTTTGGAAAACGAAGAAATGGTGAATTATTTAATTTCTAAAGGAGCAAATATAAATTTGGTTGGCGGTTTGGAAAAAAATACGGCGGGCCTGATAGCTTTTTACAAAAACAACATTCAGATCTGCAATAAATTAATTGCAAAAGGTTTAAACGTAAAACAAGTTGATTCCTCAGGCGCAACCATTGTTCTGAACTCTGTTTACTCTTCTAATATTGAAGTAATGAAGCTTGCCATAAAAAAGTATAAAGAAGCAGTAAACATTCCATCACAAGGAAATTGGTGCCCGATTCATGCAGCAGTATATTCAGGCAAAAAAGAGCAGTTTCAATTATTAGTAAAAAGCGGTGCAAACACAAAAGTTATTACAGATGCCGGCTACAACCTGCTTCAGCTTGCCGTACTTTCAAACAATGTTGAAATGGTTAAAGAAGTTTTTGCACTGTGTCCTGAGCAGTTGAATGTAAAACATAAAGACGGGCAGACACCATTGTTAATGACAGACATTGAAAAAGCCCCCGCTATAGCTGGGTTTTTAATTTCACACGGAGCCGATCTTTCAATTGCAGACGGTAGCGAAAGGTCAATACTGAATATTGCTGTAGATGCAAAAAATTTAGAGCTGGTGAAAAAGATCTGTGAACTGTTTCCGGTCTTAATAAATAAACAAAGTAAAACGGGCCGAACACCTTTATTGATAGCAGTTATTAGGGATAATTTTGAAATAGCAGAATATCTATGCTCTAAGGGCGCAGATGTTTCTTTAAAAGACACGTCCGGAACCAGTTTCTTTTCAGAATCAATTTTTTCATCAAACATTGAAATGCTTAAGCTGGCATTAGAAAAAAGCACAGAAGAAATAAACATTGCCTGGGGCGAAAACTGGTATCCGGTTCAAGCCGCCGTAAACAAAGCAAAACGCGAACAATTTAAACTGCTTATTAAGTACGGGGCAAAAACAAATGTGCTCACAAGCTCAGGACAAACGTTACTGCATCTTGCAATACTTTCAAAAGATGTTGAATTGACAAAAGAGGTGTGTAATTTATTTCCTGAATTTTTAAATGTGCAAAGTAAAACTGGCCGGACCCCCCTTATTTCTGCCATCATAGAAAAAAACATGGAAATGGCAGAATTCTTTTGTTCAAAAGGAGCAGACCTTTCGCTTAAAGATAATGAGGGCGATAATTTTGAATCGCTTGTAAAATATTACAACACTCCGGCTCTGCTTGAAATGTTTAAGAAATATTCTAAAAAATAAACGCATTTGGTATTACTATGGCGCTTGCACTGAAACGTATAGCGACACCCCTTATTCAGATAGCGCACCCTCTCCCTTGCAAAGGGAGAAAGCGTTCTTCGAAGAAGATAAGCGAGAGGGATTAATTCTGAATTTTTTATTTAGTGGCAGGTTCTTTCAAATAAACTTTCTTTACCCACTCAATGTGTAAATTTTCACCTTCGCCAACAATTTTTCCTATGGGTTTAGATTTGCGATAAACAATAAGGGAACCGTTCTCAGGCCTAAGATCAAATTCCATATCAAAATAAGATTTCCCTTCACAGAAGAGAATAATTTTTCCGCTTACAAGATTGAACCATGTGACCCTGGTAAGTTTAACGTTTGCTGTAGATTCATTAATAGCTAATACAGATTCAATTGTGTGGTAGTTCTCAAAGTAATAAAAATCAAGATTGCGGGGATATTCAAAAATTAATTTGCCGCTGTTATAATCAAATACTTTAAAAACACCTTCTTCGTCTTTAACCGGTTCTATGTACAGGTAATCTTTCCCGAACTCATTGTAGATATTCACTTTTATGTTATAATTAAACTCAAAACTTACATCAGCGCCCAGCGCGTTAATAACCACCTGGGGTTTTGAATCGTAATTTTTACATGCAATATAATACGGAATAAAACCTCCTTTTGTAGACAGGAATTCAATGCCCCGGTTATTGTAGCTGTTGTGAAAACTGTGTATGGGTAATTTATGCCTGAAAGGCACTATCTCTTCACCGGTTTCAAATTTAAGCGCTCCCCAAAGAGAATCTTTTAAAGCTGCCATGATTCTTTTTTTTCGCACATAATCCTGTGACGAATAACCGTTTTCTTCGCCAATAAATTTCAGGTCCAGGTACTGAGGCTCTATAATTTTAAATGTATCACTCTGTTCAAGCTTGTCGTCAAGATAATATTCTTTTTCATAAGCAATGTAGCCCCAGTATTTTCCCTTTCTCAGCATAAAACAATCTACCCAATACGGTATATATTTGTGCGGTACAGTGTAGCTTTGTTCTTCGCTCTGCCTGTAAAGTTTTATCTCGTCAAAACTGCCTTTATAAAAGCTGGTATTATAGCTATTAAAGATCTGTATCTGCTTATTACTGATGCAGGCAAACAACGGAGTTTCCAGTGGGTCCTTTTGAGAAAAACCTTGTAGTTGTATTGGTCTGAAACGGAGCCGGTAAATAGAATCGTATTTTTGCTCCAGCACAACGTCGCCGCTTGTCTTATTCATTAAGCCATACTTTCCGTTTTTATTGGTAATGAGTTGCGCATTTATTGCAAAACAATATAAAATGCAGAAAGAAAATAAAAATTGTTTAGTAAGCTTACGGGTTGCCATAAATGGGTATAAATTAAAAGTCCGGTAATTGTTTTTTGATCAAAACCACAAAAGTACAAAGGTTTTTTGCAGCTAAATGATACTTTTAAAAAAAATCTCGTTATAAGTACATGAAATTTTTATTACTCCCCTTATTCCTGTTTTCGTTCTGGCTTTCTTCTCAAAACTATCCCGCGCTTATTCCCTACAGAAAAAAAGATCTTTGGGGCTATTGCGACAGTGCCGGAAAAATAATTATTCGCCCTCAATATAAATTCTGCGGTCTGTTCGGAAGATTTAAGACGGCTGTAGCCGGTTTAAACGATACTGTAAGCGTTTTAATAAACATACAGGGAAAAGAATTGCTAAAGGCAAATACCGAGCAATTCAAAGAATTAAACGGATTTGTTTTTCTTGATTCTGTTTTTGGAAATTATCGTTATGCCTTACTGGGTGCAGACGGAAAGAGATTATCTTCTTTCCGGTATAATCTTGATTCGGACGCCAATCTTGGTTCTGCAAACAATCTTAATAAAAACTGCACCATAGTAATTGCAGACAGTGTACAGCCATATTATGAATGGAACTTTGGTTTGTTAGATGCGAAAGGAAAAACTGTTCTGCCTTTTATTTATTGGAAATTGATGGAGACAGGGAAAGAAAATTACATTTTAATAGAAAAAAAAATAATAAGTCGTAAACGAAAGAAAAAAACACATCCGCTTCTTGAGTACAACTATGTGTATTCAAAGTATAGCAGCAAAACAAAAAGCATAAAGAACATTTATGAACTTAAATGTTGTGCCTGCGAGCCTGCGACAGAAGCTGTCTGGTTTTTGTTTAAAGACGGCTTCCTTATAGAAACACAAAACACTTGTAGCAAACAAAAATCAGGTTTAATGAATTATGAAGGCCTTTTTATGCTGGATACCATTTACGAGCGGATTGAGCCTGTTGAATATTGGGGACAAAACAGGGAGTGCACACTCTTCTCGGTTCAAAAAGTTTTGGACGGAAAATGCGCTTTGTACGATACCAGGCAGAGAAAATTTTTAAGCGGTTTTATTTTTGATCAGCATCCGAAATATTCTTACGAGGTACTTACAGGATATGTAAATGGTGAATTAAAAAATTTTACTGCGAACGATAGTTTAATTTATTTTCCGGAAGTGCATTCCGGAAAATTTAGCGGCATTCAGCTTAAATCATTTATGTCGTGGCCATATTTTCTTGAATTGCCGCCATCTTCGTATCCAACCGTTGCGGAAATGATGTCGCGACCTGAGTACATGAAAAAAGGGCGCTCTGTTGCTTACATTTATAGGGAGTATTTTTTTGTTGAGGATTTGGGGCTTTATGAAATTACCAGTCTTAAACCTTGCATCAGGTTAAAATACTTACAGCCACCTATGCAAACTATCTACAACAAACTCTTTGTGAGTCATGGCCTATATCCATGGCAAACCCGCGAGAATATTGGCAAAGGCTACTTTTCTGCTA
>JACMLS010000606.1 GCA_014379485.1 Bacteroidia bacterium
TCAACCTGCGGATAATAAATCTCATTTAAGATTCCCTTGTTAATTGAAAACCATACTTTACTGTCAGGATTGAGCGAAGTTCCTACACCACTTTTGGCACTTGAGGTCCATCGGGCATCAATACCCGGCCAACCAAAGGCAAATTTTTCATTTCTGTTCATACCTGTTTTTAGTGTTAACTTATTTTGAATTTCAAGTGGATTGGTCATAGCGCAATTTGTTTTTACTTAGCTCCTGATGCTTTTACTTTTTTAGGAGTCTTTTCTTTTTTGCCCGGAGCTGTTTTTTCCTTTTTATCAGTGATCACAGGTTTCTCTTCTGTAATCGGTTTAATTACCATTGGACCTGAAAGTTCATCGAAATAATAAATATCTGTACTTGCAGAATTCGGATTGAACATTAATGTTATCTGGTTAATCTCTGCATCAGTAGTTTCACTTCCCTCAGGAATCTGAGAAAATTTAAATTCCAGTTCTTCCCACGCACCCGTTAAGGTTGTGTGTGCCTGGTACTGGCTGTGTGTGCCTGCCGGGTATTCATTGTTACGACCTTTACTGCCAAGCAACACTTCTACCAATGTACCAATAGGAGCATTCGTATAAATTTTCAGTTTTATTTTTGGAGGAATCCCAAGGTAAGTTGCAAAAGCGCTTACTCCTGATAATTGCCCGTTAAGATTCATTTTAATATTGTCGAATTTTTTTTCGCCGTTACGTGTGTACTTTGCGCACTTTGCAGAACTGTCTATGTTGTTTGTACCCGGATTTTTTGCAAGAGAATCCAACACTCCGTTTCTTGCTCCATACAACACAACTTTCTTTCCATCAAAATTATCGTAAGACATGTTTTGAGAGAACACCTGAGCGGTTTGAAATAAAATAACTGCAACTAAAATAAAACCTCTTTTAAGATTGAGAATTGCTTTTGATTCTTCGTTAATATAGCCAATGCTCATTCCTTTATCTGAGTTGCCGGCAAATTCGCTATTCTTTGAGTTCATGTTGTTTTTATTTAATGATTTTAATATTCTCTAAACACAAACCTACATCTGTTTATAGAGCATTAAGGTCAGTATTCGGTAGTTTGGTGTTTTGGATAGCTGTAACGGGAATATTAAGGGTTACTCACAAAAACCTTTCGCACGAACCTGGTGTAAACTAATACAACAGCAAAAACTGCAACAACTACACATTTTAGTTTTCTGGCTATACAAAATTCCATCTTACCGAGTATCCCATAAAAGAGCAGAAGCCTGACCTAAATTTGTTTTAATTCAGAAGGAATTGTAAAAAAAAATAAATCTAAAATGAAAATAATTGTTCCGATGGCAGGTATGGGCAAACGAATGCGTCCTCACACTTTAACCACACCTAAACCACTTCTTCCTATTGCAGGCAAAGCAATTGTGCAGCGATTGGTAGAAGACATTGCCAAAGTATGTCCAGAAAAAATTGAAGAGATCCATTTTATTATTGGAGATTTTGGAAAAGAAACAGAAGA
>JACMLS010000607.1 GCA_014379485.1 Bacteroidia bacterium
ATAAATTTTTTTCCTATCTTCGGGAAGATTGGATTTTCCCGGTTCCATACAATTTGAAGTTTCTTCAACGCAGGCTGATTTTTATTTAAATCGGAGTTTTCCTTTTTACAATGAATTGAACGATGCGAACAAGCAGGTTTTTCTTGAGCGTCTTGGTAAATTTTCGCGAAGTAAATATTTTGTTCCCCGGCAAAACATATTACTCTCAGAAGAAATGGTTGTTATAATTTCTGCCTGCGCCATTCAACTCACTTTTGGTTTAAACAATTATAGCATAGAATATTTTGATACTATTTTGGTTTACCCTGACATTTATCAAAGCCCCCATTCAGAATACACACACCACGGCGAAGTAAATCTTGCAGGCTTTGTTTGCCTCAGCTGGAAAAGCATAAAAAAAGGAATTGATATAAGAACAGATAATTTTAATGTGGGTTTACACGAATGGGCACATGCACTCCGCTTCAACGGCATCAAAGGTTCTGAATGCGATTATTTTTTCGAAAATTATTTTTTAAAATGGCTGGCTGTTTGTAACGGATTGTACAATGACATAAGAACAGGCCGCACAAAAGTTTTTAATAAATACGGAGGCACAAACATTGGCGAATTTTTTCCGGTGCTGATAGAACATTTTTTTGAAAATCCGGGCAGCTTTAAAGAGAATTATCCAAAGGAATATGAGATTACATGTGCCTTACTTAATCTTGATCCGCTAAATAAAATGAATCCGGTTTATGGAATCCGTAAAATATTTATGATAGGAGATGATTATACAGAACCAGCAACAATAATTGCCGGGGGAAAAAATAAAGGTTTTGGCCTTGGCTGGATGCTCGCCTTTCTTGCTGTTGGAATTTGCCTGATGATCGCTTTACAAGAATCTAATTTTTTATGCTCCGGTTTTTTAGCGCTCGTAATGTTAATTCCGCCGTCTATATTACTCATCAGCAGAAAAAAAGTAACGCTTACTACTTCGGGCGTAATAAAAAGTAAAAGAATCTATGACCCTTTAAACAGACACACTGCAAAATACGGATGGAAAAATATTATTAAAGCAGAATTTATTGATAGCAGTGTTCAAACAGAAGAAGAAGTTGAACGACCGATAGAGAAATACGAAGCGATCTACTTTACTGTTTATGAAAACGGTGAATTTAAAACAACCAAACTCTACAATACATTTTATTCAAGTCAGGCAGTAAAGCTAGAGACGATGTTCCGGGAAAAAAAAGTGAATGTGATCAGAAAAAGAATAAATTGATAACAAAAAAATTGAAACACATAGAAACATAGAGCACATAGAAAAAATCTCCTCTATTGTGTTCTATGTTTCTATTGTGGTTGAGAGCGGCCGGTAATACCTAAACCATTCTCAAAAATCCAATTTCTTTTTCAGATAAAAATCTCCACTTACCGCGCGGAAGATCTTTTTTGGTGAGACCTGCAAACAGAACGCGGTCCAATTTAATTACTTCGTAACCGAGTTTTTCAAAAATTCTTCTTACAATTCTGTTGCGCCCGCTGTGAATTTCTATTCCTATTTCTTTGCGGTCTTTACCTTCTCCCACCAAAGAAATGTCGTCAACTTTTATTAGTCCATCTTCCAGTTCAATGCCATCCATGATCTTTTTCAAATCTTCTCCTTTTAAATTCATGTTAAGGCTTACCTGGTAGATCTTTTTTGTTTCGAAAGAGGGATGCGTTAACTTTTTGGTTAACTCACCATCATTAGTGAATAATAAAATTCCGGTTGTATTTCTATCTAATCTTCCAACAGGATACAATCTTTCTTTACAAGCGCCGGCAATCAGTTCCATTACGGTTCTGCGTTGCTGCGGATCGTCCATAGTAGTAATGTAATCTTTTGGTTTATTTAAAAGCAGGTAGATCTTTTTTTCTGTTTTAATTACTCCGCCTCCGTAATTCACCACATCGCCCGGAGAAATTTTGTGTCCCATTTCTGTTACGATCTTTCCGTTTACAGTAACGGCACCGGCCGCAATCAGTTCATCTGCCTCGCGCCTGCTGCAAATACCTGCATTGGCAATGTACTTGTTCAGGCGAATTTGCGAATCAACTTCTTTTTGTAGTGGAGAAGGTTTTGTTTTGGTGTACGATTTTTTCTCGTATGTCTTTTTTTCGTAAGGTTTTTTCTTGAAAGGTTTTCCGTAATTCTCACTACTTCTTTCTGCACCCTCTTCTTCGAATTTTTTTACATAAGATTCTTTTTCGTTGAAAGAATCATCATCTCCATAAGATTTTTTCTCTCCAAAAGGTTTTTTATCTCCGTATGATTTCTTTTCTCCAAATGGTTTTTTGTCACCATAAGACTTTCTTTCTCCAAACGGTTTTTTGTCTCCGAAAGATTTTTTCTCTTCACCCTCACCATATTTTTTTCTTTCGTATGGTTTCTTATCGCCGTGCTGATTTCTGTCCGGCTTATCACCATACGCTCTTTTCTCACCGAATGGTTTTTTATCTCCGTATTCTTTCTTCTCGCCATATTCTCTCTTTTCTCCGAATGGCTTTTTGTCTCCGTACTGTTTTCTGTCTGGCTTATCACCATACGCTCTTTTCTCACCATACGATTTTTTATCTCCATATTCTTTCTTCTCACCGTATTCTCTTTTCTCTCCAAAAGGTTTTTTATCTCCATATTGTTTTCTGTCCGGTTTATCACCGTAAGATCTTTTCTCTCCGAATGGTTTTTTATCACCATAAGATTTTTTATCTCCTTTATCGTCGTCGTATTTCTTTTTAAAAGGTTTTTCATCACCTGACGATCTTTTTTCTCCGAAAGGTTTCTTGTCACCAAATGGTTTTTTATCTCCATACGATTTTTTATCTCCACGATCGTCGTCGTATTTCTTTTTAAAAGGTTTTTCATCACCATACGATTTCTTCTCGCTACCCTGATCTTCATTACGTTCTGCATGGCTTGTATAAGGTTTATTACGGGGATAAGATTTCTCCCCGTCCTTACCTGAACTTTTACCACCTCTTCCTTTACGGAAACTTCCGCCGCCACTACCACTTCCGCCTGATTTTCTAAAATTGCCCATTTGTTTTTTGCTTTATTGTAAGTATGTATTCTGATTAGGGAATAGGCAATAGTGAATAGGGAATAGGGGAGCGCTGCCCAACCCAATCTCATATGTCACATCTGACTTTCTCATTTTCTTAAATTTCAATAATTATATTTATTAGTATCAATTCGTCATTCGTAGCTACCCCAATTCGTAATATTCGTATCAATTCGCGATTCGTAGATTTATTTTACAATACTGCCATTATTCATATTATCCTTAGTCGGCGAAACAAAACTGAGTTCTCCCTTTTCGTTCTCTGCCATTAAAATCATTCCTTTAGATTCTATTCCTTTTATTTTTCTTGGCGCAAGATTGGCGAGCATTACAATTTGTTTACCAATAATGTCTTCGGGTTTGTAATACTCGGCAATTCCTGAAACAACTGTGCGTACATCTACCCCCGTATCAATTTTCAGCTCAAGTAACTTGTCTGTCTTCGGAACTTTTTTCGCCTCAAGAATTGTTCCTGTGCGGATATCCATTTTATTAAAGTCATCAAAACTTGTTTCTGCCTTTATTTCAGGAAGTTTTTTCTGATTCAATGCATTTTCTTTTTTCGAATCTTCCAGTTTATTTACCTGCGCCTGTATCACATCATCCTCCAGCAACTGAAACAACAATTCTTCTTTTGCAATTACTGTTCCGCTACGCAAATTATCTGTACGATAAGCAGCATTCCATTTTAACGGAGAACAATTTAATAAACGGAATATTTTTTCTGAAGTAAAAGGCAAAAACGGCTCGCAGAGAATGGCAAGGTTGGCTGTTATCTGCAAAGAAATATTGATAATTGCTTTTACTCTTTTTTCATCTGTCTTAATTAATTTCCAGGGCTCAGTATCTGCAAGGTATTTATTGCCCAAACGAGCAAGGTTCATTAATTCTCCCAATGCTTCGCGAAAACGAAACTGGTCTACTGATGCTGAAATTCTATCGGGGAATTTTGAAATTTCTTCCAACACCAAAAGATCTTCTTTAGTATACTCACTCACATCCGGAACTTTGCCTTCGTAATATTTATGCGTCAGCACCAAAGTACGGTTCACAAAATTTCCGAGTATTCCAACAAGCTCACTGTTGTTTCTCGTTTGAAAATCTTTCCAGGTAAAATCGTTGTCTTTGGTTTCAGGAGCATTGGCGCAAAGTGCATAACGCAACACATCTTGCTTATCTTTAAAATCAATTAAATACTCATGCAACCAAACCGCCCAGTTGCGCGATGTAGAAAGTTTATTTCCCTCTAAATTCAAAAATTCATTTGCCGGAACATTATCTGGTAAAATAAATTCTCCGTGCTCCATTAACATTGCCGGAAAAATAATGCAATGAAAAACAATATTATCTTTTCCTATAAAGTGAAGTAATCTTGTTTCTTTATTCTTCCAATACAATTCCCATGTATCAGGCAATAATTCTTTTGTTGCAGAAATATATCCGATAGGTGCATCAAACCAAACGTATAAAACTTTTCCTTCTGCGCCTTCAACCGGAACGGGAACTCCCCAATCCAAATCTCTTGTCATAGCACGTGGCTGCAAACCTTCGCCTGCTAACCAGCTTTTGCATTGCCCGTACACATTTGTTTTCCAGTCTTTGTGCTCGTCAATATAAGCATCTACTTTATTCTGCAATTTATCTAAAGGCAGAAACCAGTTTTTAGTTTTTCTTAAAACAGGTTTTGCTCCCGATAATTTACTTTTAGGATTGATTAATTCTGTAGGACTTAATGCAGTGCCGCAATTTTCGCACTGATCTCCGTAAGCATTTTCGTTTCCGCATTTGGGGCAAGTTCCCACAATATAACGATCAGCTAAAAATTGTTTTGCTTCTTCATCGTAATACTGTTCAGTTACTTCTTCAATAAAAGAACCCTGATCATATAATTTCTTAAAAAAATCTGAAGAGGTTTGATGATGAATTTTGTTTGATGTGCGCGAATAAATATCAAAGGAAATTCCGAACTCTTTAAAAGAGTCGCCCATTATTTTGTGGTATTTGTCTACCACTTGCTGCGGCGAAATTCCTTCTGCACGCGCCTTTATTGTAATTGGCACGCCGTGCTCATCAGAACCACAAATGTATTTTACATCTTCTCCTTTGCTACGTAGATAGCGCGCAAAAATATCTGCAGGCAAATAGCAACCCGCCAGATGCCCGATGTGTACGGGACCATTGGCATAGGGCAGTGCCGCAGTGATCAATGTTCGTTTAAAATTCTTACTCATAATTGCAATCAGTGCTCAAATAGCCTACTGTTAAATTTAAGGGCGTAAAGGTACGAAATTAGCGCCAAATGGGGGTTTGGGGCCTTTTTGCCACAGATTTGGCGGATTTTTCTATTGTTATGCTAAGTGAAATGAGGTTTTTATGGAATAGAATGAAATTCCGGGATTTTTGCGTGAGAGAAATTTACTTTTGGTCTTTACGCTTTCAATCCCCCTCAATTTTTTCTTCGAAAAAATTGAGGGGGATTGAAGGTCGACAGCTTAATTTGTTTTTCATTTTTACTTCCCCCTCAACTTCTTCCTGATAACAATTCCAATCAGCACAGCAATAAACCCACCGCCAGCAAATAAACCAAAAGGGCCAAGCGGGCTTGTTGGTTTTGCTTTAACGGATTTTTTTTCGATTTCTGCTTTTTCTTCTTTTAAACGGCCGAGTTCCTGTTGTTTTTTTTCATCTTCAAATTTCTTTTTCATGTCTGCGATCTTTTTTTGATCGGCTAAAAGAGAATCATTGAATTGCTTGCCGGCTTTTGCGTATTCATCGGCTTTTTTAATATCGCCGGTTGCACGGTAGAGATCTCCGAGTTCTATTGAGGAATTTCCGATGACTACAGTGTTGCCGGATTCTTTACCAAGTGCAAGAGAGGCTTCGTATTCTTTTATGGCGTTTTTTTTATCGTTGGTAAATTTGTAGCAATCTCCTAACGCAAAATGTGTTTGGGCCAGATGGTTTTTGTTTCCTATTTCAATATCAATGGTCAAACTTTTTTTGAGTGAAGAACTTGCTTCAGCAAATTTTTTCATCGCAAAATAAACCTGTCCTATACCGTATAAAATTGTTGATTGCTTGAATTTGTCATTTCTCTTTTCGGCGTAGTTGAGCGCTTTGGTGTAACAGGAAAGCGAATTTTTAAAATCCTTCATGTCAAAATAAATTGCACCTAAGTTATTGTTGAGCGATGCAACAAGCGGCAGATCTTTTAATTCTTCGGCACCAGTCAATCCTTTTAAAGTATAATTGAGGGCTTTGTCTTTTTGTCCCATCTGAAAATAAATGTTTCCGATGTTGGTGTTTGAGGTGGCTACTCTTTTTTTATCAGTATTTTGTTCTGCCATTTTTAAACCTGCACTTGCATAAGTTAATGCCGCCGGATAATCTCCCATTGAAGAACAAATGTTGGCGAGGCGCATGGTGCAACGCAATAAACCTTCTGAGTCGCTTAGTTTTTCGAATAATTTTTCGGCCTGTTGCAAATGTTGCATGGCCACGTTAAACTCACCAATGTGCGTGGCTGCCTGCGATACGCTCATTAAAGATTCTGCCAGCCCTTTTTCATCGCCCAAACGTTGCGCGAGTTCTTTTGCTTTTACCGCAAAACTTTTAGACATGCCGGGTTCAATATTCAGGTACTCTGCAGAAATTCCGTTCAGAATTTTAACTTTCTGCTCATCCTCTTTACCATAATTCTTTAATGCGTTTAAAAGACTATCGAGCCTTTGCGGAAATAACTGACCTGAAAAGAGTATTAGCGCTATCAAAAATATTTTTTTCATAACTGAAATTCTGATGATTCTTAAAAATAAAATAACCTGGCTTATTTCGTTAGCCTGATAATTAAAAAGACAAGGCCTGCGATACCTAAAAGTACGGCAAAAATAACAAGAGCAATTACTCCGATTGCCATTCCTCTTTGCTTTTTCACTTCACTTTGCTGCAACCTGAGTTGTTGTTCAATTTTCTTTATTTCCATTTCTTTTTTTTCTGTTTCATAGCGAATCTGCATTTCTGCAATTTGCGCAGACTGGTCATTGGCATTGATAGAGTCTTTGATCAGCTGAGCTTTTCTTTCGTAAAGATCGGCGTTTTTATAATCTCCCTTTTGGCGCGAGATTTCTGCAAGGCCAGCATAAATTTCTCCCGACATTCTTACATCGTTACTTAATCTTGAATTGTTGAGCGCGTTCTGGTATTCCATTTTTGCTTTTGCGTAATCTCCTTTTTTAGTATAGCACTTAGCAAGTGAAAACTGCGCATCAGCCACAGATTTTTCGTATTTTACTTCTTCGAAAAGAACAATGCTTTTTAATATCGACTGAATTGCTGTGGTATACTGTTTCTCTTCAAAAAGAATATTTCCTTTGGAAAGTAAACATTGGCCCATTGTTCCTTTATCATTTAATTTTTCTGCTAATACAAAAGATTCTTCAAAATACTTTGCGGCTGTTGAAGAGTTGCCCGATGAAAATTCACAATTTCCAATATTAACAAGGGCCCTTAACTGTCCCTTCTGATTCCCGGTTTGCTTTGCGAGCTGAAGTGCCTTCATAAAATATTCTTTTGCTTTAAGATCATCGCTCTGATAAAAATAAAGTGTACCAATGGAGCTATAAGAAAGCGCCATGCCGTTTTTATTTCCCGTTTCTTCTTCGAGCTTAAGAGAGCGAAAAGCATTTTCCATAGCTCTTCCGTAATTACTCATAGATGAATAACAATAAGAAAGTATCCTGTATGTATCAGCAAGTAGTTTTTTATCATTTAGTTCCTCAAAAATCTCTTTCGCTTTTTCAGCATTTTCACGTGCATTATAATAGTTACCACGCTGTTCGTTTACCCTTGCAAAATTTAAAGCAGCTTCTCCCTTTCCTTTTTTATAATTTAAAGCAACCGAAAGAACGTTTGCTTTGTCGGCATACTGATATGCAGAATCTGCATTTGTATAAGCAAGTTCTTTTGAAAACGCATTCAGCAAATCTGCCTTGCTTTGGTTTTCAACCCTACAGGATCTTATAGCAGCAAGCAAACTGTCCTTTTTTGATGAGTAGGATGAGAATACGCAGAGGCTTGCAAAAAGAAAAAAGATTTTTTTCATAAAATTGTTTGAGGATATCTTAAAAGCTCCAGTTAGAATTTTCCACCACGGTAACGTCTGTAATTTTTCTTTCTTACATTAATAACAATTGCTTCTTTAGGTGCATCAAAACTAAACCCATGGTGAGAAACACTATATTTTCCGGAATAAAATTCGGCGCTTTTATTTTTAAAGGCAGCCATTTCGTTTTCTGTTAATTCAAAACTAAAACTTCCGTCTGATCTTGACTGAAAAGTTTTTACAATTACAAAAACTCCATCATCATCATAATACCCAAGAGTCAGCTTGTGCTTTTTAGAGATTTTTTTCGGAGAATGATCTACAAGGCCATTGAATTGCGTGGTTTTATTTTCAGAAGGAATTAATTTTTTTTCTCTCCATTGAGTTCCACCCACATTCTTTTTGCTCTCTGTTGCCAATGGATTCATTGAAAATTGAGCCATGTTAAGTTGTGGCAAAAGACTTAATGCTGCAAAGCCTGCGGCATAAGGTAAAGCAGAGCGCGTTTTTCTCACGGTGCTTTTCTCTGTATTTAAAACTTGTTCTGCTTTTGTGAGTTGATCATCGTGAATGAGTACACATACTTCTCCCATTTCTTTTTTCAGTGCCACAATTTTGTCAACAGATTTTCTGCGCATATCATAAACAAACTGTTTGCATTCTTCGCAATACTTTTTACCTTTTACGGTTTTCATTTTGCGAAAATCCTGCTTACATTCAAATTTAAGTGCCATGGTTTTTGTTTTTTCTCCAATTTCAAAAAAAAGATTCTGTATTTAAAAATAAGCGCCCCCTACAGATCTTCTGCGGAATAATCTGAACCGGTCTCTTTTTTCAACGTTTATTACAATTGCTTCATCAGGTGTATCAAAACTAAACTCATCATGATAAACTATATATTTTCCTGAATAAAATTCTGCCACCTTACCCTTTAAAGCGGCAAGTTCGTCTGTACTCAGTTCAAAACTAAAACTCCCGTCAGATCTTGTTGTAAAAGTTTTAATGAGAACAAACACTTCGTTCTCATCGTAAAATCCAACAGTAAGTTTGTGTTTTTTATTCAGAAGTTTTGGAGAAGCTTCTATAAGCCCGTTGTATTGCGTTATTTTATTTTCTGTGGGAATGATCTTACCTGGAGTTTTTTTGCTTTCAGTGATTTCTGCTGCCTGCGGATTCTGAGCCGTAAAAACCTGCGGCAATAAACTTAAAGCGGCAATACCCGCTGCAAGTGGAAGCGCTGCTGTATGCTTTTTAGGCACAATAGATTTTATTTTTTCAGAGGCAAAAACCTGGTCAGCTTTTTGCAACTGATCTTCATACATGATCATGCAACATTCTCCCAGTTCTTTTTTCAGCGCCACAATTTTGTCTACAGATTTTCTGCGCATGTCGTAAACATTTTTCTGGCACTGGTCGCAAAATTTTGAACCCTTTACGGTTTTCATTTTGCGCGGGTCCTCGTTACATTCAAATCTTAATGGCATTGTTTTAATTATTTAGAATTACATCCAGGTCAATCTTCAGTTTTTATACATTTTTTTCCGGCATGTTTTTTTGGTGGGTCGGCTGAAAGAATGATCTCTGCACCGTTGCCATCTAAATTAAATGCATAGTTTCTGACATACTCTTTACCGCCCTTTATAATAAGTTTTTTTCCTGTGGCTGCCTTTAACTGCGCCTTAGTAAAAGAGAAGCTGAAAGCCCCGCTTGTGTCCGTAGTAAAAGTCAGAATTGTTTTGAATTTATTTTGCGGATCGTAATATCCAAGGTTCAACTCACGGTTCTTTACATTGATATCAATTCTTGAAACAAGTCTGCCGTT
This sequence comes from Bacteroidia bacterium, assembly GCA_014379485.1. Lineage (GTDB taxonomy): Bacteria > Bacteroidota > Bacteroidia > B-17B0 > Aurantibacillaceae > AM-1111. The sequence goes on from JACMLS010000607.1 coordinate 10,010, forward strand.
ATAGCTTGCCGGGTCAGGTAGAATAAATTCTCTTTTGCTTACAAGTTCTTCATTTATACTTTGCTGAATAGTATTTTCAAAAGGTGCTGCAATCTTATTGCTTTCAGTAGCTATTGCCCCATGAGACAAAAAACTAAACGCTGCTAATCCTGCTGCATAAGGCAAAGCATTCTGATTACTTTTTCCTTTCTGAATTTTTTCTGAAAGGATTTTTTCTTCCAGTTCTTCCAGCTGATGATCGTATATAACAAAACAACAGTTCTTTTTTTCTTTTCCCAGCTCAAGGATCTTGTCAATAGATTTTCGTCTTACATCATAAACATGTTCTCTGCAATTTTCGCAGAATTTTTTCCCCTTAACGGTTTTCATTGCGCGGGGATCCTGGTTACATTCAAAATCTAATGGCATGGCTTCGAAATTGTATAGAAATATAAGAAATTCTGAGCAAAAAGTAACAGGCCTTAGATAAATTGCCCATTCTTAAAGATGAATTTGCTCAAGGATTGTTAAAGAAGGAATTTCCTTTATTAAAAAGGGTTAATCAAAAACGTTCTTACGTCCTTTATTTCAGGCCATTTGTCCTTACTGCAAGAAGAAAGTAATTTATTTTGCTCTGCGAAGTTTGTGTGACTCCTCCGGAGTCAAGGCTGAATTATTGTAGACGTGTTACAATGTGTGAACCCTCTGGATTCAAGAAGTAGTCATTACAATTCTTGGTTGCAAAAATATGATCGGCTCCTATCGCCCTTCAACAATCAGTTTCAGATTCTCACTCAGGTCTTTTGCTGAAATATTCAGAAAATAAATTCCGGCAGGCAAAGAAGAAACGTCAAGAGAAATTGATGCTGTATTTTTTGCAACATTAACATTCATCATTTCTTTTCCCTGTACATTCAGTATTTTTATCTGTACATCAGCAGGACTTTTTTTCTGAAATTCTAAATTGATCTTTTCTGAAGCGGGATTCGGGAAAATTTTTGTGCCTGCAATTTTTGTTTCGGTTGTGTTTATTCCTGTATACAAACACCCATTCAAACTTCCGGGCATGTTAGCGTCTAACCAAATAATTCTTCTTGTGATCCATGCTTTCAACGCATCCACCTCTCCCTGAAATGTTGTTGGAAGGGTACCAACTTCAGGCGCGCCGCTGTTCCAGCCTAAATTGCCCCATTTGGTATAATGTCTCGTCTGTGCACTGTCAAGATCAAGCGCAACAGAATCAATATAATTGAATAAATACGTAGTGTCTAAAATTGTGTTCCGTAAATTTTCATAACGGCAACGAAGATGATCTGCAAAATTTGTATCCTGCAAAAGTCTTACATACCAACCGTTACTGTACACATCGGGCGAGCAATCGTTTATTAAATAAGTCCATCCGCTTCCATCTGTGGCAGAAAAATAACTGCAATCCCAAATGTCTTTCCATGCCCAGTCAAAATCCCAAACCGGGCCTGCTTTTAATTTAGATTGTATGCCGGCACTGTCTTTATCTTTATTAAAATACCGGCTTTTTTTCATCCCATCTACATTGCGCGCAAGTTCATTTACAATAAAATAATCTAAAAAACTTTTTTCGCTCATGTATTTTGAATAACCCACTGCGGTATCAGTAAAATTGGGGGCATACAAAGCAGTTTCAAGATCATTAACAAAAGTTTGAATATATGTTTGCTGTTGCGGAGTAATTTTATCGGGCTTAGGGTAGTAATAAACAAAATGCACGTCAAAACCCGGATGGTCTATTGGAGAAAATGGACTTTGCCAGCTGTTTGTTCCATCGTAATAATCATTTTTTATAATGTATCCTCCGCTAACATCGGGCATTACATTTTCAAAAGTATCTAAGCGCGATAAATTAATTCTGTTGTTATCTCTCTTAAGTTTTTCTCCCAATAAATAAATGCCCTGGTACTGGCCGTTCAGATATACTTCGCAAAATTTCATTCGCGCAGCATAATGGCCCATTTCAGAAAATAATTTGTAGGCCAGTGTGTTTCGCACAAAAGCTTTGTCGTTGTAATTTGCAATTAGCACCCAATCATGTTCTGCCGGCATGCCCAATAAAGAAATATTTTGCTCAAGACCCAACGAGTCTCGGGTTTCAACGCCATAAGGTTTTTGAGGAAGTGAAGCAGAGTAAGCTCCACGAATGTCAATACCAATATCTCCGTTATAAATATTCGGAACATCTGTAATGTGATTGGTGATGCCTGGTCCATTCCAAATGATTTGCATTGTGGCCGGAATTTTTGGTCCGGACTGAATGGTTTGTCCCAGTGAATTCAGTAAAACAATAGGAAGATTAGAAGAATTGTAAACCAAAGGAGCAGGCGCATTGCTTCCGAAAGTTATGTCCCACGAAAGTAAATTTCCCTGGTCCTGACCTGCATGATCTATGCAACGCAAAGTCCATGTTCCGTTTCCGTTTTGCCCGTTGTTTGCATCGCCAATATTGCCCATTGGTTTAAATGTTCCGGTAAAAGGGGCTGTGCCGCTTGAAATTGTGCTTGCCGAAGTCTGATCAAAACAAGTATTGGTAAAATCATCATCAGACCCGCCAATATTATTGAAGAGAGAAATGTTTGTTCCGTCTGGCGCAATTAGCAGAATCTCCATATCGGAATCATAGGTGTGGGTCATATTCACACAAATAATTTTAAGGCCAAATGATGCGTTGAGTGTTGTACTGCCAAGCCCGCTTACACTTGCCGTAAAATCGTTATTAGCCCCATCATCAGTAACTAAACCAATTGTACCTGAAAATGTCTGAGAAAAAAAACAGAACGGAGAGAATAACAGGAGAAATAAGGTTGCCTTCATAAGTATTAAAAAGAGGAAAGTACTGAAGTTTTAATGCTTTTCCTATCTAAAAAATGGCAAAATTTATAGATTATTAGTGTTTGAAATCGTTTTGTATTTTTAAATTTGTGTCAGTAAAAACTATAAAAAATTAACCGTGGAGAAAAAAATTTTAATAACAGGAGCAGCAGGTTTCATTGGCTCTCATGTTGCAAGGTTGTTTGTAAACAAATATCCGTCTTATCATATTTATAATTTAGACAAACTCACTTACGCAGGCAATCTTGCAAATTTGCGCGATATTGAAAGCAAATCTAATTACACTTTTATTAAAGGAGACATTGTTGACCAGACTTTTATTGATAAGCTTTTTCAAGAACATAAATTTGATGCTGTTATTCATCTCGCTGCAGAATCTCACGTAGATCGTTCCATCACCAACCCCAACGAATTTGTAATGACAAACGTTGTGGGAACCGTGAACTTATTGAATGCGGCAAAAAAATTATGGAACTCATCAACTCAAAATTCTGAACTCAACACCCACAATTTATTTTACCACGTTTCTACTGATGAAGTGTATGGTTCATTGGGCGATACGGGAATGTTTACTGAAGAAACTTCTTACGATCCGCACAGCCCGTACTCTGCCTCTAAAGCAAGTTCAGATCATTTTGTGCGCGCGTATCATGACACGTATAAATTACCTGTTGTTATTTCAAACTGCAGCAACAATTACGGACCTTATCATTTTCCCGAAAAATTAGTTCCGCTTGTATTGAACAACATTAAAAATAAAAAACCGCTTCCGGTTTACGGCAAAGGAGAAAATGTGCGCGACTGGTTGTTTGTAGAAGATCATGCAAAAGCAATTGATGTAATTTTTCACAACGCAAAACACGGAAGCACTTACAATATTGGCGGGCATAACGAATGGAAAAATATTGATGTGGTGCGTTTGCTTTGCAGAACAATGGATAAAAAATTAGGAAGAGCAGAAGGGGAATCTGAAAAACTGATCACTTTTGTTACTGACAGGGCGGGACACGATCTTCGTTATGCAATTGATTCAACAAAACTTCAAAAAGATTTAGGTTGGGTTCCTTCTGTAACTTTTGAGCAGGGAATTGGCTTGACTGTAGATTGGTATCTGAATAATGAAGAATGGATAAATAATGTTACATCCGGAGAATATAAAAAGTATTACGAAGGAATGTATGAGGGAAGATAGTTTAAGATCGGATATAAGATATGAGACATGAGACACGGAGATATAAGTCCCGATAGCTATCGGGAGGGTAGAGAGGCATGAAAAAAGAAAGAGGCAACAACAAATTACAATAAATTACTACCAATTACTTTTTATCAATGAACGTATTAATCACAGGCGCATCCAGAGGAATAGGATTTGAATTAGCGAAATATTTTTCGGCGAAACGTGCTAAAACAATTTTCCTTTTATCGCGCAACAAAGAAAAAATTGAAGAGCTGCGCAAAGAGTGTTTAAAAATTTATGCCAATACAAAAATTGTTTCGCTTCCGTTTGATCTTGCTGATGAGAAATCTTTTTCTGAAATAAATAAAATTGTTTCTTCAGAAGTAAATCAGCTGGATATTTTAATTAATAACGCAGGCTATCTTGTAAATAAACCCTTTGCTGAAA
>JACMLS010000608.1 GCA_014379485.1 Bacteroidia bacterium
TTAGCGTTTTTAAATGGCGGCAGCGTTAAAACAATGAAATTGATTATTTCTAAATAGAGAGAAATAAAGTTTATGTGAAAAAACCCGGGTGAATGTCCGGGTTTTTTCTTTCTAATTAACCGAAAGACAAAACGCCGAATTTTCCGTAATATTGATAGATGGAAATTTCTGAAAATAATTCTGGCCTCAAAAAAACATTAAGTCCCCTCATGTTATGGGGCCTTGGCGTAGGCTACGTAATTTCAGGAATGTATTTTGGCTGGAACCTTGGGCTTGAAAAAGGCGGAACTCTTGGTTTAGCCATAGCGACTTTTTTTATTATTATTCTTTATACCTGTTTCAGTTTTTCTTATGCAGAACTTGCCTGCGCAATTCCAAAAGCGGGCGGTGTCTTTGATTATGCCAAGCGCGCCTTAGGAAAAGATCTTGGTTTTATTGCAGGTGTTGCGCAAATAATAGAATTTGTTTTTGCGCCACCCGCAATTGCATTTGGTATAGGTGCTTATTTTAATTTGTTTTTTCCGGGCATTCCTGTTTTACCGATTTCTATTACAGCCTATTTTATTTTTACGGCTTTAAATATTGTGGGAGTAAAAGCTGCCGCAATTTTTGAGTTGTTCATTACCATTATTGCGGTTGTTGAAATTTTAATTTTCTCCGGAGTTACACTTCCGCATTTTAAATCAGAAAATTTAACCCACAACGCATTTCCGAACGGGTGGGGCGGCGTGTTTGCAGCTTTACCTTTTGCCATTTGGTTTTTTTTGGGAATAGAAGGGTTGGCAAATGTTGCCGAAGAAACTAAAAATCCGCAGCGCGATATTTTGCGGGGTTTTGGTTCTGCAATTTTTACATTGGTAATTTTGTGCGTACTTGTTTTTGTTGCTGCAATTGGTGTTGGCGGTTGGGAAAGCATTGTTTACAAAAACGGAATAAGCGGAGACACTTCTGATTCTCCGTTGCCATTAGCTATGAGTAAGATTGTAGGCAACAGTGGTTTTATGTTTCACATGTTACTCACCATTGGCTTGTTTGGTTTTGTTGCCTCTTTTCACGGACTAATTTTAGCTGCGGGCCGCTCTACTTTCGAGTTCGGAAAAACAGGTTTTGCTCCAAAATTCCTTGGTAAAATAAATTCTAAATTTAAAACACCGGCCAATGCACTATTAATAAATATGGCCGTTGGCATTATTGCGCTGTGTACAAACAAAACAGCCGACATTATTACCATTTCTGTAATGGGCGCTTTAACTTTATATATTATTGCAATGATCTCTCTGATTGTATTGCGAAAAAAAGAACCCGATTTGCATCGGCCTTTTAAAGTTCCGGGTTATCCTGCTACGCCGTTTTTAGTATTGATCCTTGCAATAATTTGTTTTTGTGCAGTTGCATATTTTAACTTAAAACTTTCATTTATTTATATAGGATTAGTAGCTTTATCATGGGTATTGTTTAAAGTGTTTTACAAAAAACCAACGCAATGAAGGAATCAGAAATTTTAGACTACGTAAAAAACCATACGGATCAAAAAGTAAAATTAGCGATCACAGATATTGACGGTGTTTTACGCGGAAAATATATCAGCACAGAAAAATTTCTTTCTGCCGTAAAATCTAATTTAGGTTTTTGTACTGTTGTTTTTGGATGGGACGCCAATGATGTGGCTTATGATAATGTAAATTACACCGGCTGGAATTCCGGTTATCCCGATGCGCCTGCAAAAATTGATCTGAATACTTTCCGCACCATTCCCTGGGAAAACAATATTCCGTTTTTCTTGTGCGAACTGATTCACGAAAAAAATAATCCTGCTGATGTGTGTCCAAGGAATTTATTGAAGCGCGTAATTGCTTCTTCAGAAAAAGCAGGTTTTGTGCCTTATTTTTCGCAGGAGTTTGAGTGGTTCAATTTTCAGGAGAATCCGCAAACTGTAAACGAAAAAAAATTCAGCGGTTTAACTCCTTTGAGTCCGGGAATGTTTGGCTATTCAATTTTGCGCACCACATTGAACAACGATTTTTTTTCTGTGTTGTTTGATGAATTAAAAAAATTCGACATTCCCATTGAAGGCTTGCATACTGAAACGGGACCCGGCGTTTACGAAGCGGCAATAACATATTCAGGAATTTTAGAAGCTGCAGATCGTGCTGTACTTTTTAAAACTTCAGTAAAAGAACTCGCATATCTGCACGGAATCATGGCAACCTTTATGGCAAAATGGGATGAAAATTTGCCGGGTTGCGGTGGCCACGTTCATCAAAGTTTATGGGACAAAAAATCTAAAACGAATTTATTTTTCGGTGAAAAAGATAAAGCGGGCATGAGTGAAATTTTTAAACAATACATTGCGGGTCAGTTGCATTGCTTGCCGTTTATTTTACCAATGTACGCGCCCACAATAAATTCATTTAAACGTTTGGTAGAAGGAGCCTGGGCACCCACAACACTCACATGGGCCGTAGACAACAGAACGGTTGCGCTAAGAGCTCTTACAGGCGGAAACAAATCATCTCGCTTAGAAACCCGCGTAATTGGTTCTGACGTAAATCCGTATTTAGCAATGGCCGCTTGTTTGGCCAGTGGTTTGTACGGAATAAAAAACAAACTAAAATTACAGCCTCCAACAAAAGGCAACGGCTACAAAGATCTCTCTCACGGAATTTTACCCGGCAACTTATGGAACGCAACGCAGGCAATGAAAACTTCCGCAATCGCCAAAGAATTATTAGGAGAAAAATTTGTGGAACATTTTACGGCAACGAGAGAGTGGGAGTGCAGACAGTTTAATAAAGTTGTTACTGATTGGGAGAAGAGAAGGTATTTTGAGATTATTTGATCTAATTTTTTATAAGAAAACATGAGCAGTAATATTGAAAAACTTTTTAGCGAAACAATTGCTGTTCTGGAAAAATATAAGCGCAAAGCCTATATTCCAAAAACGAAAGAAGTAAGTTCTCAATTTTCAGCAAAATCAAAATTTGGGGGATTCCCATACTTGAGAACAAGTACTGATTGGCCGGTTTGTCCTAACTGCAAAAAAAACATGCAGTTATTTTTACAGTTAAATTTAAATGATTTACCGGAGAAAAAATCAAATGGACTGGTTCAATTATTTTATTGTACGACAATTGACCCACATTGTGAATCAGATCTGGACGCTTTTTTTCCATTCTCAAAATCTGTCGAATGCCGAAAAATTGATATATCTGCTGATCCTATAAAAACTGAGCCGGAAATTGATGAGGTTTTTCAGGAAAAGGAAATTATTGGCTGGATTGAAAAAGACGATTACCCACATTCTGAAGAATTCGAGTTGTTAGGCATTGATCTGGAGATTGAGGAAGAAGTTTATACTTTAATGGAAGAACGTAATATTGGTTTGACAATTCAGGATGACAAACTTTTTGGCTGGCCTTATTGGGTTCAATCAAATGAATATCCGAATGACAGAAAGACAAATAAACAAATGGAACTTTTATTTCAACTTGAATCAGAAGACAATTTACCATATATGTTTGGAGACGCAGGAATAGGACACCTCACACAAAGTCCTGACAATGAAAATGAATTAGGATTTGGCTGGGCGTGTGCATGATTGCTTAAATAAAATAACCATTAACTAACAACCAACAACAACTAAATTTATAATTTTACATTTCAATTTATAATTATTTCACCTATGGACTTCACACAAATAAGACAATTCAATTTCCCCACCATTATTCGTTTCGGGGCCGGAGTAATAAAAGAACTTCCCGCGTATTTAAAACAGAACAACTTAAGAAAGCCTTTGGTTGTTACAGACCATGTAATTGCGGGTCTTGATTTTTTTAAAGCTATTCTTGCAGATCTAAAAGAAGGCGGATCTTCTGTTGAGGTTTTTTCTGACATTCATAAAAATCCTGTAAAATCTGATGTGTACAAAGGTACCACCCAATGGGATTCTACCAGCAGAGATTGTGTGATTGGAATTGGTGGTGGCGCTGCTTTAGATGTGGCGCGCGCAATTGTTTTACAGATCAATCACCGCGAAGATCTTTTTAAATATGATGATCTTATTGGAGGTGATGTTTTTGTTACCAACGATGTTCCGCATTTTATTACGGTGCCAACAACTGCAGGTACAGGAAGTGAAGTAGGACGCTCTGCAATTATTGCGGATGATGAAACACATCAGAAAAAAATATTGTTCTCTCCCAAACTTCTTGCTAAAATTGTTTTCGCAGATCCTTTACTTACTATGGAATTACCTGCTTTTGTTACAGCAGCAACAGGCATGGATGCGCTCACACATAACATGGAAGCTTTTCTTGCAAAAAACTATCATCCTCTTTGCGATGGAATTGCTTTGGAAGGAATGCGTATGATAGCAAATTCGTTGGAAAAAGCAGTTAAAAATCCTGATGTAGAATCGAGGTCAGAAATGTTGCTTGCTTCAATGATGGGGGCCATTGCTTTTCAGAAAGGTTTGGGCGTTGTGCATTCTTTGGCGCATCCGCTTTCTTCGTTGTTAGATACACATCACGGTTTAGCCAATGCGGTAAATATTCCTTACGGGATGAAATTTAATATTGAGGGCTCTGAAGATAAATTTTACCGCATTGCACAAACGCTGAATTTAAAAGAACTGAATGGTGATGCGGTTGTAAAGTATTTGTTTGATTTTAATTCTAAACTCGGTATACCGCATAAGCTACGCGACATTGACGTAAAAGAAGAACATTTAGATACTTTGTCTGAACTTGCTTTCGCAGATTTTGCACATCCCAATAATCCGAAACCGGTTACACAAAAAGATTTCAGAGATCTTTATGGAGAAGCGTTGTAAAAAAATGGGGAATTATAAATTCTAAATGTAAAATTGAGAATGAAAGTAATTGGTATTACAAATACTGATGCGCCGAAAAAAAATCTTTTTTATCAGAACTGGATAAAGAATGACCAAAGCGATATTGAGATCGTTCCGCTTTCTTATAAAGAAAACAATTTGAGTGACCTTGAAAAGTGTGATGCGATTGTAATGAGCGGGGGAGTGGATGTGTATCCGGGATTTTATAACAGTACAA
>JACMLS010000609.1 GCA_014379485.1 Bacteroidia bacterium
GATTTGGATTTAGGCCATTACGAACGTTTTTTGAACATCCCTACTTCACAGGCAAACAATGTTACAACAGGCCGCATCTATCAATCAGTTATTGAAAAAGAAAGACGCGGAGAATTTTTAGGAAAAACTGTTCAGGTAATTCCTCACATTACAGACGAAATAAAAAACCGAATAAAAATTCTGGGCAAGACCGGAAAATTTCAGTTTGTAATAACTGAAATTGGCGGAACGGTTGGTGATATTGAATCACTTCCTTATATAGAATCTGTTCGTCAGCTAAAATGGGAACTGGGGCATGATTGTGTGGTTATTCATCTTACACTTCTCCCCTATTTATCTACAACTGGTGAGTTAAAAACAAAACCAACACAACACAGCGTAAAATTATTATTGGAAAGCGGAGTACAGCCTGACATTTTGGTTTGCCGCTCTGAACATAAAATAAATAAAGAGATCAAAAGAAAAATTGCTTTGTTCTGTAACGTTGAACCTGACGCTGTAATTGAAGCAAGAGACGCTGCTTCTATTTACGAAGTGCCCATGTTGATGGAAAAAGAAAAGTTAGATGACGTGGTGCTGAGAAAATTAGGAATGCACACAGATAAAGAACATGATCTTGTTGCCTGGAAAGAATTTTTAGATAAGCTGCATCACCCAAAAAGAGAAGTAAAAATTGGTTTGATAGGAAAATATGTTGAACTAAAAGATTCTTACAAATCCATTGCAGAAGCGTTTATACACGCAGGCGCAATGAATGAGTGCAAAGTAAAATTAGAATGGATCCACTCTGAAAGTTTAACGGACGATACGATTACAGAAAAATTAAAAGATCTGAAAGGAATTTTAGTTGCCCCGGGTTTCGGAAACCGTGGTATTGAAGGAAAAATTCTCGCCATAAAATATGCAAGAGAAAATAAAATTCCTTTTTTCGGAATTTGTTTGGGAATGCAGTGCGCAGTAATTGAATTTGCCCGTAATGTTTTAGGTTTAAAAGATGCGCACAGCCGCGAAATGAATCCGGCTACAAGCAGCCCTGTTATTGATTTGCTCGAAGCACAAAAAAATATTGTAAACATGGGCGGCACCATGCGCCTGGGTGCTTACGCCTGCAGATTAGAAGAAGGAAGTTTGGTGCGCGAAATTTACGGCAAACCGGAAATCCGCGAACGCCACCGCCACCGTTACGAATTCAACAACGAATACAAATCAAAATTTCAGGATGCCGGAATGACTTTATCAGGAATGAATCCCGATGCAGACCTTGTGGAAATTGTGGAGTTACCAGATCACCCATGGTTTGTAGGTGTTCAATTTCACCCTGAGTATAAAAGCACAGTCGTAAAACCGCATCCGCTTTTTATGAGTTTTGTGAAAGCTGCATTAAATGCCTGAGATTTCTTAGATTTTTCTTCCTTCAATCCTCTCCACCTCTTTCCTCAATCTATCAGGAAATAAAATTTTCTCATTCTTATTAAAATCGTAAACAACTATTACGTCTTTTGCTTCTGCGGCAATTTCTTTTTTCTCATTCAGAATTCTATGTTGCAAACAAAAACTGGAATTTCCGATCGATTCCATTCTCGTTTCAACAACAATATTGCCCGGAAAATGTAAGGGAGATTTGAAATCCATATGTGTTGATGCAAGGATGGGACCAATTTTTTCTTTCTCAAACATTTCTGTAATGCCGGTTGCCCGCCAGTAATTTACTCTGCCGGCCTGTATGTATTTAAAATAAGAAACATTGTTTACATGGCCATAAAGATCCATTTCACTCCAATCAATACGGAGCTCTAGCTTTACTGAAAATTTTCCGTTTTCCATTCTCTAAAATTAATAAATAAATTTTTCTTTCATTAGCGCCCACCTTTCTTAAAGAGAAACGATGGTTACCATTTTTCCTATCCAGTCTCTCTTCTCAAAATCTCATATCGAACTGGAAATCTTATCGAAAATTCTAACTACCCAGTCTTATATCTAAATGTCTTATATCTTATATCCGAACGTAAATTCCTCTTACGACAAAGTCCCCAATCAAAGCCCATTTAACCACAAACAAACTCTCGTCACCACTCCATCACCAATATCAACTGTAATAATATTCGGTTTTTTGTTTTTGCTGATCAGATTTTCTTTTTTCCAGCTTTCCATCATTAAAGGCAATTGAATTTTTGCTGCTGCCGCCATTCCCATTATGCTCACACATTTTTTCCAGGGCCATTTAAATCCAGAACAGCGCATAGCGGTTTTGGTATTCTGTGTAAGCGTCCAGGGCATCACAAAAATTTCTTCACGTTTAGTTGTATCTGCTGCAAGCCATGAAATTATTTTTTCTTTCTGGTTGTTGATCATAAAATCAACTTCAATAGTATTACTATACTTATCAAACAAAGTAATGTCTTTTGAGGAAGAAAAAATTCCAGCCTTTTTATTGGTCACTTCATTTCCTTTATAATCATTCATAACAATAATTACTTTTCCTTTTTTTCCGGAAATGATCTTATTTAAAGATAGATCAGCAACACGAACAGCAGAATCTGTGAGAACGAAAAACTTATCTCCCAATGTGCTTGAAAGTAATTTTAAAAAATCAGGAAGAAAATTTTTGTTGGCGTGTTTCCAGCCACGATCGCAGTAATGAGAAAAATGAAGAATTACTAACTCATTATGCTTCTCAAGAAATTTATTTATTTCAGAAAAAATTCTTTTCATGGTATCTCCTTTAC
>JACMLS010000610.1 GCA_014379485.1 Bacteroidia bacterium
ACTCAACCGGAACAGAGTGGGTTCCGCTCAGAGATATTATGCAGGTAGAGTAAGTCTTTTGTAAAGCTCTGTCAATTGTTCTAATTTAGCAGCCCATTTAAAAAAATGCTGCGACTCTGTCTTTTCATATTTTTCTTTTCCTTTTTTCTTTGTGATTATTCACAGAAGTTAAAACCGCAAACGCTCGATTCTCTTTTAAAAATTTCAGAGTCGAACAAAAAAGATACGGGCGTTGTTACTGCACTAAACAGGTTAAGTGTACACTACAGGTTTATCTCAGAGTTCTCAAAATCGCTTGTATATGCTAAAAGAGCCAATGAATATGCAAAGCCTTTGAATTTTAAAAACGGAATAGGTTTCTCTTACAACAATATTGGAATTGCCTATAAGTACATGGGCGATTATTCTAAAGCGCTAGACTCTTATGGTTTTGCACTTAAGGTGTACGAGAAAATGAAAAACGACTCAGGTGTTTATCTTGAAAAAAAGGGGCTTTCGGCAACACTGATCAATATAGGAAACGTTTATTCTTATTGGGGAAATAACTCGCAGGCACTTGATGTGTTTTTCAGGGCGCTTACAATGAGAGAAGAATTGAAAGACAGCTCAGGAATAAGTGCTCTTTACAATAATATCGGTTCTTCTTATGATCATCTGAAAGATTTTGATAAGGCTCTTGATTACCATTTTAAAGCGCTCGACTTAAGAAAGAAAATGCACGACAGCATTTTTATTGCCGCCTCAATTCAGAATATTGGAAATTGTTATTATCATCAAAAAAAATACGAAAAGGCTGTTGCTTTTTATTTAGAATCTCTGGTTTTAAGAAAGGGACTCAATGATCTTGCGGGAACAGCACTCACCTTAAACAACCTTGCCAGTTCAAGCGCAACCATTGCAGATATAGCCAGAGAAGAAGGAAATGACATCAAAGCAAAAGAACACCACCTCAAAGCAATTGATTACGCAGAGCAGGCGCTTTCAATTTGCCGCGAGGTAAACGATAAATCAGGAATAGGTTCTGCAATTCTTACGCTGGGAGCAACCAACCTTTCTTTAAAAAACTATGCCACGGCAGAAAAATATTTAAACGAGGCGCTTGAACTGTTCAAAGGAACGGGTTACAAAGAACGAATTATGGAAACCTATCTGGCGCTTTCTGATCTGAAAAACAATACCGGAAAAGGGACTGAGGCATACACTTACTACAAAAAATATATTGTTTACCGCGACAGCATTACCAATGAAGAAAACACAAAAAACTCTATCCGCGCAGAAATGAAATTTGATTTTGATAAAAAACAAACCGAACAGGCGCTTGAACAAAAAAGAAAAGACGAGGTTTCTGAACACGAGTTAGCGCAACAAAAGATCATTACCTACGCAACAGTCGGAGGTGCCATTCTTGTTTTAATTTTACTGGGAGTTGCTTACAGGGGTTACCGCGAAAAGAAAAAAGCCAATACAGAAATTATACTTCAGAAAGAAATTATTGAAGAAAAGGCGCACGAAATTGCAGAGCGGCAAAAAGAAATTCTCGATTCAATTAATTACGCACAACGTTTACAGCTTGCAATTCTTTCTACACCCGAAGAGATAAAAAAATATTTTCCTGACAGCTTTGTGTTGTATAAACCTAAAGATATTGTTGCCGGCGATTTTTATTTTTTTGAAGTGTACAAATCAACCGTGTTTTTTGCTGCGGCCGATTGTACCGGCCACGGGGTTCCCGGCGCATTGGTAAGCATTGTGTGTGCCAACGCTCTCAGCCGTGCCATTAAAGAGTTTAACCTTGTTGCGCCCGGACAAATCCTTGATAAAACAAGAGACCTCGTTGTTGAAACGTTTAAGAAAAGCGGCAAAGATGTAAAAGACGGAATGGATATAAGTTTTTTAACGATAGAAAATTTTAATGAAAAACTTCCGGCAAAAATTTCGTGGGCCGGTGCAAACAATCCGCTCTGGTTTTTTTCAGAAGGAAAAATGAACGAAATAAAAGCAGATAAGCAGCCCGTTGGGCTTTACGATCATTTTAAAAATTTCAACACCGTGCAGATAGAACCGAAAACAAAACAATCCTTTTATCTTTTTACAGATGGTTTTGCAGATCAGTTTGGCGGACCCAAAGGAAAAAAATTCAAATACCGCCAGCTAAACGACTTACTGGTTTCTTCTGCAGAAAAAAGTATGCAGACTCAATCAGAAATTTTAGCCACTACTTTTGAATCGTGGAAAGGAAGTTTGGAACAGATAGATGATGTTTGTGTGATTGGGTTCAGGAGCTGATTACGCATCAAACTCATACTGCGAATAATCTGCAAGCACAACATTAATAAACTGCTCCGGGCTCATGTTTGTAGAACCTTCTAAGCCCATTTGCTCTTTTACCTTTGTGGCTAATTTTAATAAAGCATTAAAATCTCTGCTCTGGCGGCAATGCTGGTAAACTTCTTTAATAATTGCAATGTCGCGGTCGTTAAGTTTGTTTACCTGCGTATACGTTAATTTGTAACCCTCTTGCGCTTTGTACAAAATGGTGTTATGTAAAGATGCGCGCGGTGTCATTTTAACTACGGTGGTTCCTGCACCCATATCTCCCAGACGTTGCGAATTTTTACTTGCCATTACTGCGATCAATCCTACAAGAGGAGTTAATGTAAGAAAATCAACCACTCTAAGCATCCACCTGATGGCGTAAGCTCCAAAAGAAGGTTGTGTTCCATCCAGCCTGATCACTTTTATGTTCATCACTTTTTTTCCAACTGATTGGCCGTTGTAAAAAACTTCGCAGAGCAAACTGTACATCATAGCCGGCAGGGTTAAAACAGCCCTGATAATGTAATACCAGGTAAGGTTTTCCTCGCCCCCGGTTAAAATAAGGCTAAGAATGATCTGCATGATCACTGTATAAACGGAAATGATAAGGACATCTAAAATAAAACCAAGCATTCTGTCGAAAACCCCTGCCGGTTCATAGCTTACCAAAACATTTTGGGTGGTATTAATATTTATTTGCTCGTAATCCATGGGTTCCGAAATTTTAAATGGGCCGCAGAATAGAAAAAACCTTAATTATTCCTTTTTTCCACTCACTTATGCCGTAAAATTCAATAAATTTATCAAAAAAATAAAGAGCAGCGTGAAAGAGATAACATTTCTTAAACAAAACGAACAAAAATGGCTGGCGCTTGAAAAAGAATTTGCCATTGACCAGGCAAAAAACCCAAAGAAACTGGCAGATCAGTTTCTTGAACTTACAGATGACCTTGCTTACGCACGCACACACTATCCTAAATCAAAAACTACAGAATACTTAAACGGGCTTACTGCACGTATACATCAGGAAATTTATAAAAACAAACGAGAAAAAAGTTCGCGCATCTTTGATTTCTGGCGCTTCGAAATTCCGTACATGTTTTACAAGCATCAGAAAAAATTACTGATCTCGTTGCTGGTTTTTCTTATAGGAATTGCTATTGGAGGAGTATGCCAGTACAACGATAAAGAAACCGTAAGACTCATTATTCCAAACGGAGACACTTATATAAACGAACGTATACACGAAATAGAAAACGAACAGGCCATGTCTTTTTATGGCGATGAAAATCCTTTTGTTTTGTTTGCCGTTATACCAATGAACAACATTAAAGTTTCTTTTTTTTGTTTTGCGTTTGGATTTTTATTTTCTATAGGCACTGCCATTTTTTTATTTTACAACGGTGCCATGGTGGGCGCATTGGTCATGTTCTTTCAGCAATATGGTTATTTGAAAACCTGCCTTATGGTTATTATGATTCACGGCACGTTTGAGTTGTCTGCAATTGTAGTGGCAGGCGTATCGGGTTTTGTCGTCGGTAGTGCAATTACCAACCCCGGCACTTTGCCACGCATGCAGGCTATTGCGCAGGGAGCAAAAGACGGAGTTAAAATTGTCCTGGGCCTTGTTCCCATTTTTATTATTGCCGGCTTTTTAGAGTGTTTTATTACCCGCTTCTATCAAATGCCCCGCGGCCTTAACTGGGCAATCATTCTTCTTTCGCTTTCAGTTATGGTTATGTATTTTGTTGTGTATCCCATCATTCTAAACAAGAGATATAATTTTAATGTAGATCACTATAAAGATTTAAAGATATGACCATAACAGATAAAATTTTTCTAAGACAAAAACGCGGCTTCAGTCAGCTTTTCGGAACCGTTTTTAAATTAGTCAGAAAAAATTTTTCTGTGCTGGTTGGTTCTCTTTTTATTACCGCAGGCCCTTTTATTCTGTTAACTGCTGTTTTTACCGCCTGGCTCAACTCCACCATTTTCAGACCTTTTATAGGCCTCTCTCAAAATCTTTTCAGGGGAGACATTACTCAAACACTGAGCGATGTTATTACAAACGCTGCCGGCTGGGTTGCACTCATCTGGGTTTTTAGTTTGCTCAGTTATTCGTTTATACGCACAACAATGGCCAACTTTTTTGTTATTTACGAAAGCAAATTAGAAGGAGAAAGTTTTACTGTTCAGGAAATTGCCAGAAAAACCTATAAAGATGTGTGGATGGTTTTTACAGGAATGATCGTTTTTTCTCTGGTCTCTTTTGTTGTGCTTGCCATTGTTGCCATTCCGTTTTTTTTACTCTGTACTTCAGGTGTTGGCGGAATTATCTTTGCCATTTTTCTTCTTTTCATTATACTCATTGCTTTTGGTCCGCAACTGGGTTATATTTTTTCTTACGCGCCACCGTTTGTAATGGTGCGCGACAAGGTGTTTGTTTTTACAGCCATTAAAAGAACTATTGCCAACATAAAAGGAAATTTCTGGTGGCTGTGGGTGTTAATGATCTGTATGGGACTTATTATTGGGATTTTTTCTATGATCACCAATCTGCCCGCAACAATTTACCAGATGGGCAATACTTTTGGCCGTAGCGATTTTGGTACCGGAGACCCCGAAGAAATGCTTAATTCTGCCACCTCTCCGGTTTATATTGCACTTTATTCATTTGGTTTATTTTGCGGATCTGTTATTACCTGCCTTGCCGATATGCTGATGGCCGTAAGCTATTATAGTTTTGAAGAAGAAAGAACCGGAATGGGATTGAGTTTAAAAATTGATGAGATAGGCAGGCCGGAAGAAAACCCCAATTATAATTAATTTTTGCAGATGAGCGTTTTTCGTTTTTTTCTTTTGTTGATCGTTTTTCAATTAAGCTTTATTTCTCTTAATGCTCAGCAACCGCTTGCACATTCTTCTCGCGCACCCCGCAAATTAGGTGTAGATTCTTCAAGAGTACAACCCATACAAATTTCTGAAGAAACAGAAAAGAAAATATTTTCTGATAAAGATTACGTTTACAAAGAAGATGAATTAAAACGCGGCCGCAATTTTATACAGGAAATGATTGATTGGTTTTCTCACAAGGCAGAAGACAATACACCGCAATCACAATCGCGCAGGGGCGGCAACTCAAACACTTATTCGCGCGGCAGTTCATCCGGCAGTTCGGGTAGCGGGTGGAATGGAGATGGGGTGGGCAGCATTGTAATAGTTCTTTTCATCATTGTTATCATTGCAGGTCTGGTAGCACTTATTGCCACCGGAAAATGGAAAAAGATCTTTACGCCAAAACCAATGGAAAGCCCTTTTGATTTTAAAGAAATTACAGAAGATATAGAAGGGCTTAATATTGATAAGTTAATTGAAGAAGCGCGCCTTGCCGGAGATTATCGTTTGGCAACACGCTGGTGGTATTTAAAACTCCTCAAAAAATTTACAGTGTGCGAATTCATAAACTGGAAACCACACAAAACCAACCACGATTATTTTCGCGAATTACAGCACACTAATTATATAGCGCCGTTTAAACAGGCCAGCCACGTATACGAACACGTTTGGTATGGAGAAATGCCGGTAAGCGAGGAAATGTATAATCAATACACTCCGCAATTTGCTGAACTTGAAAAAAGTATAAATGCTTAAAACCTACTGGCCCTATATACTTGTGTTTGGCGGCTTGTTTGGGGCGCTCGCTTTTTTTAACAGCAAAAAAAAACCCGAATTAAGGTGGAGCAAAACGTATAAAGGTTCAGACAAAATTCCTTTCGGTTCCAACGCACTCATAAGGTTAATGGAAGACGGAGCATTTGAAGGCCGGTTCGAAACAAAAAACATTCCCATACTTCAGTCTAACGACATAAAAAAAGATACCGGCGTAACTTATTTTTTTCTTACAGACCGCCTGTATTTTGACCAGTACGAAACAGAACGTATAGTAGATTTTGCATCAAGAGGCAATAAGTTGTTTTTATGCGCCAATCATTTTGACGGAGTAATTGCAGATACTTTTAAAGTTTTTACCGAAGCAGACCTTCCGTACCTTGATGAGAGAAGGGGCGCAATAGATTCTTCTGACACAAAAGAGTTTGGTATAAATTTTTTAAATCCACACCTCAGAAACAAAGAAAGTTACCGTTACGATCATTTGCTGGGCTATTCAACTTTTACTTATTTCGATTCTACAAAAATGTCTGTTGTGGCGGCAGATGATTCTAACCGCGCTGTACTGATAAAAAATAAATGTAAAAAAGGCGAGATCTATTTTTTTACTTTGCCCGATGTTTTTTCTAATTATTATATTGTAAACCATCCTTCGCGTTTTTTCACTTACAAAACTTTGAGTTTAATGAACAATGAAAAATTGTGGTGGGATGAGTATTACAAAACCTCAAACCCCCACAACAACGGGGCCTTTCATTTTTTAGTGTATAACGATGCGCTTTATTACGCGTTCTGGTTAGCCCTGTGGTCTGTTTTGTTTTTTATGTTTTTTGGAATGAAACGGCAGCAACGCCCCGTTCCCATAATAAAACCACACGCCAATTCAACATTGCAATTTGTGGAAGTGGTTGGTAATGTTTACTTCAATGCAAAGAATCATAAAATAATTGCCGAAGAAAAAATTCTGATCTTTTTTGAATTTATCCGCACAAAATTCCAGGTAAAAACAGAAAACATTACAGAAGAAGATCTGAAAAGGGTAAGCCGCCTTTCAGGAATTACGCAGCACAACGTAAATGAATTGTTTGCCAACATTAAATATATTTATGCGGCAGAACATTTGCACGAAGCAGAACTGCTTCAATTCAATAAACGAATGGAAGATTTTTACAAAAACAATAACCGATAAATTCTCATTATGGAAAACACATTTTTCGCAAACCGCATTGACCTGACACAGGTACAGGAAAAAGCTTCAGAAATAAAAAAACAAATTGGTATACATGTGGTGGGGCAAGACCAGATGATAGAACTTTTATTGATTGCTGTTTTGGCAGACGGACACGTTTTATTAGAAGGTGTGCCCGGCGTTGCAAAAACACTTACAGCAAAATTGCTTGCCAAAACAATTCACGCAGAGTTTAAACGCATTCAGTTTACGCCAGATCTTATGCCTTCTGATATTATCGGAACATCTGTATTCAACGTAAAAACAAACGAATTCGAATTTAAAAAGGGGCCTTTGTTCGGCAACATAATTCTTGCCGATGAAATTAACCGTGCCCCTGCAAAAACGCAGGCCGCACTTTTTGAAGCAATGGAAGAAAGACAAATTACAACAGACGGAAAAACCTGGCCGCTTGAACCGCCTTTTCTTGTACTTGCTACCCAAAATCCAATTGAACAAGAAGGAACTTACCGTTTGCCCGAAGCGCAGTTAGATCGTTTTCTTTTTAAAATAGAAGTAGGATATCCTACACACGAAGAAGAAACAAAGATCATCGCAAATTTTCACGAAAGAAAAAACATTATTGATTTTGCAGCCACCAAAACCATCATCAACTCAAACGACATTAAAGGAATCCGCGAAGCTGTTTTTGGAATTCACGTAGAAAATAACCTGATCGCCTACATTGCAAAAATTGTAAATGAAACACGCAACAATCCCGCTTTGTTTTTAGGAGCTTCTCCGCGCGCTTCTATTGCAATTTTAAACGGAGCAAAAGCCTGCGCTGCTTTACGCGCCAGAGATTTTGTTACGCCAGACGATATTAAGTTTGTAACACCACACGTTTTAAAACACAGGGTAGTACTTACACCTGAAAA
>JACMLS010000611.1 GCA_014379485.1 Bacteroidia bacterium
CTGTTGCAACTATAAACGCAGGCGGCCCATTAAATTTTTGCGCAGGTGATTCTGTAATGCTTACCTCCTCTTCCAGCACAACTTATTTGTGGTCTAACGGAAATACAAACCAAAGCATTACTGTTTATGCTTCGGGCACTTACTCTGTAACACTTACAAATGCATTTAACTGCAGCGCCACTTCATCTGCGGTAACGGTTACCGCTGTTTCTTATCCTGTAATTACTGCAAGTGCAGATATGACCCTTTGTGCAAACACCTCTGTAAACCTTAGCGCAAGCGGAGCTTCTTCTTATGTATGGTCTCCTTCAACTTATTTAAACAACGCGGGCGTTTCAAATCCGGTTTCAACACCATCATCTTCCATTAGCTATACTGTAATTGGCAGTAATAGCGGTTGCGCAGATACCGCGTTTGTTAACCTTACAGTAAATCCGGCTCCATTTGCTTCTGCCGGAAGCGATATTACCATTTGTCAGGGCCAAAGCGGCGTGCTCAGCGCTACTGGTACCGGTACGCTTTCCTGGTCACCTGCTACCAATTTAACCTGTACCAACTGCCTTGGTCCGTTTGCAAACCCTGCAGTTACTACCATTTATAATTTTACTGTTACAGATAGTTTGGGTTGCCAGAATACTGACGCTGTTGTGGTGAATGTAAATTTGTGCACACAAATTGAACAGCAGGAAAACAATTCACTTATTAATGTTTATCCAAACCCAACCACCGGAAACCTGATCGTTGAACTCAGGGAAAAAGCATTGGTGCAACTATTTGATGTGAGCGGACAATTGATTTACGAGAAAAACCTGACCGGTAATTCTGTATTTGTAATTCCATTAGCACACAAGGCAGCAGGAATTTATTTCTTAAAAGTTACAGGAAACATCAAAACTGTTACGCAAAAAATAATTAAGGAGTAATTAAGACTTAATATTCTTCGAAAAAAAATGCTCTTTTAACCAAGGGCATTTTTTATTTTCTTACTCATTTTTTTTCCAATTCTCAATTTTCTTCTCCAATAGCTTTTTATCTGAACTTGTTTTGGCCAGCAGAAGAGCTTTTTTCAAATGCACAAGCGATTTCTCTTTGTTTACATCCTGATAAAGATTTCCTAAAAGAGAATGGTACAAATGATTTTCGATCAGTTGTAATTTTTCAGCTTCAACAATTGCTTCCTGCATGCTATTGGCTTTAGAAAGCGCGTACGTACGGTTCAGCGCAGCAATCGGAGAATATTCAAGCTGCAATAACCTGTTGTACAGTTGTAAAATATTTTCCCACTTCTCTTTAGTATCTTCTTTTTTTGTGTGCCAGTAAGCAATGGCTGCTTCCAAATGATATTTAGTTAAGCTTTTTCCTTTAGAAGCCAGGTTAAGATAATGATCTCCTTTTTCAATTAATTCTTTGCTCCATAATTCTGTATCCTGGTCTTCGTATAAAACCACTTCGCCTTGCTGATTGATGCGCGCTTCAAAACGTGATGAGTGAAAACACATAAGCGAAAGCAATGCATTGGCAGCAGGTGTATCTGTCTCTTCGTTTTCAACAAGCATTAAATTTAAACGCATTGCCTCAAGACACAGATCTTTTCTTAAGGTTACGTTTTGCGAAGTTGAATAATAACCTTCGCTGAAAAGTAAATACAAAGTGGTTAAAACAGTTTCTAAACGTGCAGCAATTTCAGCAGCTGGCGGAAATTCAATTTTAACTTTTTCTGCTCTAAGTTTTTCTTTGGCGCGCGCCAGCCTTTTATAAGTGGCTTCTCTTCCACTTAAAAAAGCATCTGCTATTTCATCAGCACCAAAACCGCAAAGAATATTCAGCGATAAACCTATCTGCGCTTCTGTTGGAATTGAAGGATGGCAAATAGCGAACATCATTTGTAACTGGCTGTCAGTAATATTTTTTGAAGAGAGATCAATTTCAATTTCTGTCGTTTTCTCTGAAGAGTGTTTTAACTCTGCAGCAATTTTTTTATTGAAAACCGAATCATGCTTAAAAAGATCTTTTGCTTTATTTTTGGCAACGGTGTAAAGCCAGGCAGTTGGATTAGTTGGCAAACCTTTTAATCCCCAGGTTTCTGAAGCCTGCAAAAAAGTATCACTCACAATATCCTCAGCAATCTCAATATGCTCAATACCAAAAACTTTGCAGAGCACAGAAATAATTTTTCTGTACTCTGTTCTGAATAAATGCGGAATTAATTCTTTTTCTTCCATTAATGAAAAATCCTTCCGACAAATATCGGAAGGATTAAGATGCAAACAAATTTCGGCAGGGTTTTCATCTCGCTAAGGCGCAAAGACGCTAAGATTTTTCGGAAAACGAGTTTTGCAATTTTTTCTTAGCATCTCCGCGACTTAGCGAGCGCCTGGCTTGGTTTAATCCATTGGCACCACAGTTCTCACTTCTACATTGCCGCCCATGCTTAAAATTGGACAGCCTTTAGAAAGTTCTGCGGCCTCGTCAAGTGAATCTGCCCTGATAATAATGTAACCGCCAATTGCTTCCTTAATTTCTACGAAGGGGCCATTGGTAATTACATTATTCGGCTTTACAACTTTTCCGTCAGATGCCAGGCGGTTTCCCGAGTTCACTAATTTGTTTTGCGCTGCAAGGCTTCCCATCCAATCTTGCCAGGGTTTCATCATGGCTTGTAATTGTTCTGGTGATGGGGCGGGTTCGTTGCTCGTGGCATCTCTTCTGAAAACTAATAAGAATTCTTTCATGTTCCTTTTTTTTTGATGATTGGATTTATAA
>JACMLS010000612.1 GCA_014379485.1 Bacteroidia bacterium
ATTAGGATCAAAAACTCCAGCCTGCCCAAAACCCTTCAGCACAAAAAGCAACAACCAAAAAAAAATCGCATACCTCATTTTATATTTTCAGTTGATTTTTTCACGCCAGTCTCTCCTCTTTTTGTCTCAAATCTCATATCAGTCGGAAATTCCCATCGCCATTTTCCTCGTCCCTCTCACTCGTCCCTCGCCACTTTATTAAAACAGTCTCTGCAAAGCGGTTCGTAAGAATCTGTTTCACCCAGCACCACTAAATTTTTATCTGCTGTTTTTCTGTGCGATACGTGTGCAAGGTTTCCGCAGCTCATGCAAATGGCGTGTACTTTGGTTACGTATTCTGCACAAGCCAAAAGTTGCGGCATGGGTCCGAATGGTTTACCGGTAAAATCCATATCGAGGCCCGCAATAATTACGCGCACACCACTATCTGCAAGCTGGTTTACAACGTTCACCAATTCCATATCAAAAAACTGTGCTTCGTCAATTCCTATAACTTCACTTTCATCTGCAAGTAACAAAATGTTTGAAGAAGAAGGAACGGGCGTGCTCATAGTTGCGTTTGAATCGTGAGACACAACATGTTCTTCGTGGTAGCGCGTGTCTATTTGCGGTTTAAAGATCTGTACTTTCTGATTGGCAATCTTTGCACGCTTTAATCGCCTCAGTAATTCTTCGGTTTTACCACTGAACATTGAGCCGCAGATCACTTCTATCCAACCTCTTTTGTTTGTTCCGGGTTTATGATTTTCTAAAAACATTTTTACAAAATTTATTGTATAAAATTAAGATTAGTTTGAAAATTAAGCGTATTTTTAAAAAGAATATTTTGGCTAAAAGCACATGCAAAAAGGCATTATTAAAAAACAGGCAGAAGAAAAACTGCAATTACTGAAAGATCTGCTCTTAACTATAGACATTTCTGCTCCGGCTACACATCAGGATGTAAGGGAAATTCAGAAAAGATTGCAGGAAGCTGAGCGTATCATTACTGTTTATGAATACCTGCTTGCCCAAAATGAAATTGCAGGCGACTTTTCTGTTCACCTTAAAATCATGGAAAAGGCCAACAGTATAGAGTCTGAACAAAGTTTGCGGAACATTGAAACGGAAGAAGCAAGTAAGAAAAAAGCAGAAGAGATTAAAGAAGAAAAAAAAGTTGAACCTGTAAAGGAAATTGTGCCAGTTGTAGAAAAAGTGATAACAGAAGAAGTAAAAAAGCCTGAACAAAAGGTTGTTGAGTTGCCAAAAGAACCGGCTCCAAAACAAAAAACAGAAACCAAAAAATTGGAGATCAGCATCAACGATAAATACAGAATGATCAATGAGCTTTTTCATCATAGCCAGCAGGAATTTAACATTGCTATTGCCCAACTAAACGAGGTGGCCGACTGGTCTGACGCTAAATTGTACCTTGACAGCCTGGTAAGTGTTTATGGTTGGGACGAGGAGAAAGATATAGTAAAAACACTTTTTAAAATTTCTCTAAAACGTTTTTCCTGATCATGAATTTGCCTAAAAAGATCTTTGCGCTTTTATTTCTTTGCGCATTCACAAATTATTTTTCTCAGGACAGCAGCCTTGCCCGCAAAGACATTGATTTTCTTACATCAAAAGTTTGCTGGGGAAGAGGTTATACAAACAAAGGACTTGAAAAAGCCGCAGAATACCTGAATAAATCTTTTAAAACCATAGGGCTTAAACCGCTTAACAAAAAAAAATATTCGCAGTTTTTGTACATGAATGTAAATACATTTCCGGGTAAAATGGAAGTGATTGCAGATGGAAAAAAACTGATTCCGGGAGTACATTTTATTGTAGATAACGAAAGCAAAGGCATTTCTGGCGGATTTATGTTGTTTAAAAAAGATTCGGTTACCTATCATGCGGCAGATGCGCGTTCTACCGTTCCACTTATCATAAGCCTTCAGAAAAAACTTACATGGTCTGCTTCGCAAAAAGTTTCTGAGGGTACCATAATTGAACTTTTAAAAGATTCTTTTCAGAAAGAAATAAAGAACATGGATGTGCAGATAGAAACAAAATTTGTGAAGAATTATAAAATGCAGAATATCTGTGGCTTTATTCCGGGCACAGAAAAAAAAGATTCTTTTATTGTATTTACAGCGCATTACGATCATTTGGGCGGTATGGGCAGTACCACTTTTTTTCCGGGCGCAAACGATAATGCAAGCGGGGTAAGCCTGGTTTTGCAACTGGCGCGCTATTATAAATTAAATCCGCCAAAATACAATGTTGCTTTTCTGTTGTTTTGCGGAGAAGAAGCCGGGCTGGTTGGAAGTAAATATTTTACAGAAAACCCACTCATGCCATTAAGCAAAATAAAGTTTTTAGTAAACCTTGACTTGCTTGGAACAGGCGACGAAGGTATAACTGTTGTAAACGCAACCGAATTTAAAAAAGAATTTGACCTTCTTAAATCCATTAACGACGAAAAGAAATTGTTGTCATTGGTAAAACCCCGCGGCAAAGCGCAAAACAGCGACCATTTTTACTTCGGACAAAAAGGCGTGCATTGTTTTTTTATTTATACAATGGGAGGCATCAAAGCCTATCATGATGTGTATGATATTTCTAAAACGCTTCCACTAACAAAATACAAGGAAGTGTTTTTACTGCTGACAGAATTTGTTGCGCGTTTCTGAATACCATGGCGGAGGAAATAAAAATAAAAAAACGCTCCTCTATTTTCAGGCAATTGGTATTGCTGATTCTTTTGCCGGTAGTTATTTCCATTCTCGGATATTCTTACTTTAATTACACGCAAAACAGTAACCGTCTTATTGAAGCCGATCTTCAGAAAAGAAAACTGATCACAGACCAGATCCGCACATCAATGAATATGTTTGATGCTGGAAGCCAGTTGCTCGAAAAAAATCTTGACGAAAAAATGGTCGAAATGAGCAACCGGATCATTGATTTTTATAAAAAAGACACAGCGGTTTTTTCAAAAACAGATGCAGATCTCATTGCAGAAAAAGCGGACCTTGATACTTCCGTTAACGACATGTATGTTTTTAATAATGATAAAGTGATTTTTAATGCAACGTTTAAAAAAGATGTAGGTTTTGATTTTAAAAAACTGGGCGACCGTTACGTAAAATTTTTAGACAGTATAAAAACCCTCGATCATTGTTTTCCTGAACGTACTTCCATTCAATACGCAACAAATAGACCACGCAAGTTTTCATACCATGCAACGCCAGACAAAAAGTATATTCTTGAACTAAGTTTCACTTCTCCGGGCTATGAAAACCTGCAGAATATAATGTTCGGAAGCATTGATAGTTTGAATAAGAATTTTACTGAGATAAGAAAAATAACGCTCTACATGGCAACTGAGATCTTTCCGACTTTTGACAAAACGGCCATTTTAAAAGAAACACATAAGCCGGCTATGACGCAGGTATATAAAACCGGCCAGGCAAAAGAAATTGTTGAAGAAGAGAACGAACAGCGATTAACCTATTCATATTATTTTCTGGATATGAAAGGAAGCAATATGCACGATGGCTGGATCATTCAGTTTATTACTGACGACAGTAATCAAAAAAAACTGATTGCGCGCGAACTGAAAAATTTAGGCTGGCTTTTGCTGCTTACTGTTCTTCCGCTTTTTTTGCTGATCTGGTTTGGAACAAAAAGATTAACCAACCCCATAAAGATTCTGGCGCAAAAAGTTAACCGCATCAGCTCAGGCAGTTTAAATGAGCGGGTAGAAATTAAGGGGAACAATGAAATTACAGAACTCTCATCGCACTTTAATAAAATGGTAAATGACCTGCAGGATTCTTACAATACGCTCGAACAAAAAGTAAAAGACCGCACCTCAGAACTCGAACATCAAAAGGAAATTGTAGAAGAAAAACAAAAAGAAATTGTAGACAGTATTAACTATGCCCAGCGCATTCAAAAAGCTATGATGGCAAGCGATCATTTACTGAACGAAAACCTGCAGGACTATTTTGTTTTTTTTAAACCCAAAGACATTGTAAGCGGAGATTTTTATTGGGCCTGTACGGTAAACGATTTAAAAACGAAAGAACAAACTAATCATTCAACCCCTGAACAAATCAACCAACTAACTGAAAACCGGAAACCGGAAACTGTTTTGAAACGATTTTATTTGGCGGTTTGCGACTCCACAGGTCATGGTGTGCCTGGCGCTTTTATGAGTTTGTTAAACATAAATTTTTTAAACGAAGCCATAAACGAAAAAAACATTTTAGCACCAAACGACGTGTTGAATTTTGTAAGAAAACGTTTAATGGAATCGCCGAAAGATGAAAGCGGAGAATCTGCAAAAGACGGAATGGATGGAGTGTTGATGTGTTTCTCTCATTCATCTGAGGATGGTGAAACAGACCTTTTATTTGCAGCGGCAAACAACCCCGTTTTGTTATTGAGAGAAAATGCTACAATAGAATTTACAGCAGATAAAATGCCCATCGGAAAATCTCCGCGTGATGAGGTTTCTTTCAGACTTCAGACC
Organism: Bacteroidia bacterium; assembly: GCA_014379485.1. Taxonomy (GTDB): domain Bacteria; phylum Bacteroidota; class Bacteroidia; order B-17B0; family Aurantibacillaceae; genus AM-1111. The sequence goes on from JACMLS010000612.1 coordinate 4,511, forward strand.
GAAAAACTGAAACAGGGAGATAAAATTTACTGCTATACTGATGGTTTTGCAGATCAGTTTGGTGGCCCCAAAGGAAAAAAATTTAAGTACAAACCTTTGCAGGAATTTATTATTTCAAACGCACATCTTTCTTCCGCAACACAAAAAACACTTTTTAATGAAACCTTTGACAAATGGAAAGGCTTGCTTGAACAAATTGACGATGTCTTGATTGTTGGAATTAACATATAACTGAATTTTTCGTTAAAAATAGTTCCTCCTGACGCTTCATTTCCTCCGTCTATCGTCCCACCTAAAAAATCATTCCTTTCATCAAAATATGTTAAACGTTTCATAAATAATACTTACTTTTGTTAATAAGCCTCCGGATTTGTTAATAACCTTGGGCCTTTTGAATTTTTCTAACAGCTTTTTTATGAAAAAAATCTTCACATTGTTTTGTGCTATTGCTCTGAGCTTTAGTATGAAATCTCAGGATTTAGCTCTGGCCTCGCCTAGCGGATCAATTACCTCTCCGGTTTCCGGATGCGCACTGACGTCTTCAGAAGTTGTATCTGTAAGCATATTCAACTTTGGGGCTACTTTACCTGCTGCTACAACATTTAACGTTTCGTATACCGTAAATGGTGGCGCGCCCGTAACAGAGCTTGTTACGCTTGGTGCAAATTTTGCTTCAAACAGTTCGCTTGCTTATAGTTTTCTTACAACTACAGACTTATCTGTTGCCGGCACTTACACGCTTACAGCAACCGTTACCATTGCAGGCGATATTACTTCGGCAAATAATACTTTCACAAATTATCAGGTAACCAATAGCGCAGCTTCTGTAGGAGGAACAATTGCAAGCAGCGCAAACATTTGTATTACCTCTAACAGTGGTACACTTACACTTGCAGGTAATACCGGAAACGTGTTGAGTTGGGAATTTTCTACTGATGGAGGTTCTACCTGGTTCAGCATTTCAAACACATCCACATCGCAATCTTACACCAATCTTACAGACACCACCAAATACAGGGCTAAAGTTCAGAACGCAGGCTGTACGGCAACGTTTTCTGATACAATTGTTTTAACCACCCAGCCTGCTACAACAGCAGGATCTGTTGCAGGTTCAACTGCTGTTTGTATTACAGGAAACGGAGGAAATCTTACGTTAGGCGTCCATGTGGGAACAGTTTTAAATTGGGAGTTTTCTACTGACGGAGGTTTAACATGGACCCCAAATGCAAACGTTTCTAATACTCAATCTTTTTTAAATCTTGTTACAACCACAAGATACAGGGCAGTTGTGCAAAGCGGGGTTTGTCCTGCCAGCAATTCTACAATAGGAACAATAACCGTAAGTTCTGTTTCTGTTGGAGGTACTATTACTCCTGACACTTCTCTTGGTTGCAGTATTGCAAATGCCGGAACGCTTACACTCTCGGGCCAAAATGGAGCAATACAAACCTCCTGGCAAATTTCTACCAACGGAACTACCTTTGCCAACGTTACACCAAATAACATTACCTCCACCCTAAATTATTTGAATTTGGCCGGAACAAGGTGGTACAGGGTTTCTGTAAAAAGTGGTGGCTGTCCGGCAAAGTTTTCTGACACCGCCGTTGTTATTATAAGCAGCCCCACAGTTGCAGGTTCTCTTTCCGGCAACGCAACCGTTTGTTACGCCAATAACTCGGCAGCAATTACCCTTGCGGGTCAAACCGGAACAATAACCAATTGGGAGAATTCTACAGACAATGGAACTACCTGGGGAATAATAGCAAATACTACTACAAGCGAGTCTTATTTAAATTTAACCGCAACTACTCTTTACCGTGCCCTTATTCAAAACGGAGGCTGTCCAAGCGAATATTCAGACACAGTAACTATTGCTGTCGACACGCTCACTGATCCTGGTGTAACCGCTGCGGCCACAACCGTTTGTATGGGTGCTAACGCGGGGTCTGTTGCTGTTACGTTAAATAATGGTTCCGTAACAAACTGGCTTTCGTCAACTGACGGAGGTACAACATGGGCAACTTTGGCCAACACCACCTCTACTCAAAATTACACAAACGTAAACTCAAACACACTTTTTGCAGCTGTTGTAAAAAACGGTGTTTGTCCGGTAGACACTTCTACCTCGGTTCTAATTACAATTGATTCTACTACCCTTGCCGGCTCGGTAACAATCAGCGATACGGTTTGTTCCGGAAATAATGCCGGTACATTAAATCTTATAACAAACAGGGGAAATGTGTTGAATTGGGAAAGCTCTTCTGACGGTGGACTGACTTGGTTAACCATTGCCAGCACCCTAACCTCGCAGGGCTTCAATAATCTTACGTTAACAACAATGTACAGAACCCTTGTACAAAACGGAGTTTGTCCTTCTGCCTATTCTTCTTTTGCAACTATAACGGTAGACGCAGTTCCGGTTGCAGGAACAATTTTTGGGAGTACCACCGTCTGCGAAAACTCAAACAGCGGAACTCTTTCTTTGTTCGGATTCAGCTCAACAATTAACTCCTGGGAATCTTCTCTTGATAACGGTGTTACCTGGACGCCTATTGTAAATGCTACTGCGTTTCAGAATTATCTGAATATTTCCGATACAACATATTTTCACGCAATTGTTGGTGCCGGAGCTTGTCCGTTAGACACTTCTGCAATTGGAATTGTATACACAGACGCAGCCTCTTTTGGCGGTGTTGTTAGTGTTGATGATACGGTGTGTGCCGGCGCAAACGGCGCAACATTAACCTTAAGTGGAAATTCCGGAAACGTTACTAACTGGAATGTTTCTACAGATGGAGGAACTACATGGATAACACTTTCAAACACCACATTAACCCAAAGCTATAATAACCTTAGTACAACTACTTATTATCAGGCACAGGTAAAAAACGGAGTTTGCCCTTCAGACACTTCTACCGTAGCTAAAATTACTGTTGACCCCGCTTCATCTGCAGGTGTCATTTCATCTGCGGCTTCTGTGTGCGAGTCTTATAATAACGGAACGCTTACTATTGCAGGTAGTAATGGAAGTATTTTAAACTGGGCAAGTTCTAATGACGGAGTTGTTTGGGTTCCAATTGTAAACACAACACTTTCTCAGACTTATACCAACCTTACCGATACAACATGGTTTTACGCTGTGGCGGTAAGCGGGGTTTGTCCGAATGATACAAGTGCCACAGTAAAGATTACGGTAAACCCAAAACCAAACATTCTTTTCACGGCGCCTGACACTTGTTTAGGAAATCCAACAGTATTCACTAATCAAACAACAATTCCAAACGGTTACATTCAGCTCTACAACTGGAGTTTTGGAGACAATAATAATTCTATAACCGGAAATCCCGTTTACACTTACGCAGATTCCGGAACCTATAACGTTTCACTGGTAGCCCTTTCCAATCTTGGATGTTTGGATACACTCATTGTTCCGGTAAAAGTAAACGGATTACCGTCTGTTGCTTTTACTGCAAGTGGTCCTTACACCTTCTGCTCTCCTGATACCCTTGTGCTTTCTGTTCCTGCAGATGTAAACAACACCTATCTCTGGAACAGTGGAGAAATTGTAAATCAGATTGTAATTGATACAACCGGTATCTGGTCTGTTTTTGTTACAAATACTATTACCGGCTGTTTCAATTCAGATTCTGTTGCAACCATTGTTCACATTTCTTTGGGAGCAAATGCCGGCGCAGATAGTAGTATAAGCCTTGGAAACAGTATTACTTTAAACGGTTCCGGTGGTGTTATTTACAGCTGGTCTCCGGCTGCAACACTCAGCTTTTCTACTATAGCGCAACCAATAGCTACACCAGCAACTTCAACAAACTATACATTAACAGTAACAGATATTAACGGCTGCGTTAATTCAGATTCTGTAATGATAACAGTTAATTCAGATTACTCGCTCGAAGTGAATAATGTGATCACTCCAAACGGAGACGGGTTTAACGATGTGTGGTTCATTAAAAACCTTTCAAATTATCCTGATAATGAAGTAACCATCTTTAACCGTTATGGACAAAAAGTTTTTGCAATGTCTACTTATGACAATACATGGGGTGGCACCAGCGGCAGCACACCAGTACCAGATGGAACTTATTATTACGCAATAAAATTTGCAAACTCAGATAAAGAGTATACCGGAGCAATAACAGTGTTGAGGTCTGATAAATAATTCTGAACAGAAAAAAGAACTTATGAAAAACAGAAACATAATCCTGGCAATTTTTACAAGCCTTAGCTTTGGCGCATTCGCACAGCAATTGCCGCTTTACAGTCAGTACACATCTCTGCCTTATCTCTACAACCCCTCTATGGTTGGGGTGTCAGGAGATGTGAACGCAAGTTTGCTGCACCGCACACAGTGGAAAGGAATTCCGGGCGCACCTGTTACCAGCGTTTTTACCTGCGAAGGGGCAATACAGGAAAAAAACATGGGCCTTGGTTTAACCGTGCTCAATGATAATACAGACATTTCTCAACGCGTTGGAGCTTATGGTTTGTACTCATACCATCTAAAGATCAATGAAGATCAAAAAGTGTTGTTTGGATTATCTTTTGGGGTAATGAATCAGAGAATTGATTTTAGCAGGGCAATTGTAAAAGACGCAAACGATCCTTTTATGACGTATAAAACAGCGCAGAGAAAAACATATTTAGATGCAACGTTAGGCGCCACTTATATGTGGAAAACACTTGAGGTGGGAATTTGTGTGCCACAGCTGATCGGCAGCAAAGTAAATTATCTGGGCACAAATTCATCTTCTTACTATTACCAGTCGCGCCATTATATGATGTCGCTCAAATATACTTTTGATGTGGATAAAGAAAAAGGAATGACTGTTTACCCACTTGTTATGCTTCGTTATGCCAAGGGAGCTCCCTTTCAATTTGATGTTAACGGGGTTTTTGACTGGAAAAAAAGAGGTTGGGCAGGCCTGTGTTATAAACATGGTTACGCGGTTGGTGTAAATATCGGCTTCAGGGTAAATAATTCGTTGCGTGCGGGGTATGCGTTTGATTATTCTATTAATTCAGTTAAGAATTTTATAGGGGGCGCTCACGAGTTTTTTCTGGGATATACATTCGGCTCAAAAAACGGTAAATCAGATCTGACCTCAACTGGTAATTACGATAGTTTGATAAATGAAGTTACTGCTAAGAATACAAAACAACAGGAAGAGATTGACAAGCTAAACGAAGAACTGAAAAAACTTAAAGAGCATCGCGATTCTGTAAGAACGTTTATAGCTAATAACCCTGATGTAAAAAAAGCTAACGTAACAGACTTTAAAACCGAAGGAGGTTCATCAATCAAAAAAGGAATGTACGTTGTTGTAGGTGCCTACAAGAGCCTTGATAATGCCACAAAGGATAAAGACTTTAACAAAGAGTTCTACAAAGAGGCAGATCTGATTTTTAACCCTGCAAGGGGCCTGCATTATGTATATGTTTTAACCTCAACAGATATTGAAGCTGCTAACGATGTGTTGCAGGTAATTAAAAAGAAATATCCTGATGCGTGGATCTACCTGCTCGAATAGAATTTTGAATTTTGTTTTAGGAATGGGGAGGCAAAATGTTTCCCCATTTTTATTTATAGCCTGGCCAGCTCAATAAAAAATCATTAATCCTTTATTCCTACCTTTGCAAACTATTTTTTAATGAATTCTGATTACGATATTATAGTTGTTGGTGCAGGCCACGCCGGATGCGAAGCTGCTGCTGCTGCTGCTAACATGGGCTCTCGTGTTTTGCTTATTACCATGAACATGCAAACAATTGCCCAGATGTCTTGCAACCCTGCTATGGGAGGAATTGCAAAAGGGCAGATCGTTAGAGAAATTGATGCAATGGGTGGTTATAGCGGAATTGTATCAGATCTTTCTGCATTGCAATTCAGAATGCTTAACCGTAGTAAAGGCCCCGCAATGTGGAGCCCGCGAGCCCAAAACGACAGAATGATGTTTGCCCAAGCCTGGCGAGAAATGTTAGAAAAGACAAAAAACGTAGATTTCTGGCAGGACACAGTTAACTCTCTGATAATCAACAAACAAGATAATTCTATTGAAGGTGTTGTAACTGGAATGGGAGTAAAATTCATTTCAAAGGCAGTTGTTCTTACAAACGGCACTTTTTTGAATGGTTTAATTCATATTGGAGAAAAGAATTTTTCAGGAGGCAGAAGCGGAGAAAAGGCTGCGCACGGAATAACTGAGCAACTTTTAGAACTTGGTTTTGAATCTGGCAGAATGAAAACCGGCACCCCTCCCCGATTGGACGGACGAAGTCTTGATTACTCTAAAATGGAGTTACAAGAAGGAGACGATTTTCCCGGAAAGTTTTCTTTTTCAGATACAGAACCTTTAAAGGAACAACTTCCTTGTTACATTACCTACACCAACAATAAAGTTCACGATATTTTAAAAACAGGTTTCGAAAAGTCTCCAATGTTTGCCGGCAGAATTCAAGGGCTTGGGCCAAGATACTGCCCGAGCATTGAAGATAAGATCTGCCGTTTTTCTGAAAGAGAAAGGCATCAGTTATTTGTGGAACCTGAAGGGTGGAACACTGTCGAGATTTATTTGAATGGTTTTAGCACAAGCCTGCCTGAAGATGTACAACAAAAAGCAATGCGGTTGATTCCCGGCTTTGAGAACGCAAAAATGTTCAGACCAGGTTATGCAATCGAATATGATTACTTTCCCCCTACTCAGCTAAAACTTACACTTGAAACCCACCTGATTTCCGGCCTTTATTTTGCCGGCCAAATCAACGGAACAACCGGATACGAGGAAGCCGCCTGTCAGGGTCTAATGGCAGGAGTAAACGCCCATTTAAAGGCAAGCGAAAAAGATCCATTTATTCTAAGCCGCTCAGAAGCTTATATTGGGGTTTTAATAGACGACCTTGTTACAAAGGGTACAGATGAGCCCTACAGAATGTTTACAAGCAGAGCAGAGTATCGTTTGCTTTTGCGCCAGGATAATGCAGACGTTCGCCTTACCTCTCTTTCTTATAAGATTGGTTTTGCAGATCAAAAGCGATTCGATAATGTGGCCTCTAAGGTG
>JACMLS010000613.1 GCA_014379485.1 Bacteroidia bacterium
ATCTGAATTATTTTACCGCTGGGTTGACAAACCTTCAGTCAGCTTTTCTAACTGGTTCGGAAAAAAAGCAGGAGATCTTTTGCTTCCCAAAAAAAAGTAGCGTCTTGGTTTGCCGCGAATTTCACCAATTATTTCCGGATTTTCATTCGTGCAATTAGTAAAATTTGTAGCTGACTTTTCAGGCCGGTGCAATCCCAAAAAAATGAAAAAACAATAAACTACCTTATTTATGGTATAGGGTACTAATGGCCTTTACATAACTTTGAGGTATTATGAGAACACTGGCAGACCTGAAACCCGGAGAGAGCGCACACATTGTAAAATTTACTGATGATATTCTTGCACTTAAATTCATTGAAATGGGATGCCTGCCAGGAGAAATAATTGTTTTTGATCATTCTGCTCCTTTAGGTTGCCCCCTTGCTTATTTTGTGGGCGGCTATAAACTGAGCATGCGTAAAACAGAAGCCCGTACCATTGTTGTTGATTAATTTTTTTCTGAGTTTAAGATAAAATGAACGATGAGAGAAAAAAATTAAGGATAGCCCTTGCCGGAAATCCGAACAGCGGAAAAACAACTCTCTTTAATGTACTTACCGGTTTAAACCAAAAGACCGGCAATTTTCCGGGTGTTACAGTTGATAAAAAAACTGGCGCAGCAAAAATATTAAATCCTCATACCAACCAAATTCAGCTTGTAGAATTTATTGACCTGCCGGGAACTTATAGCCTGCATCCAAAATCTCTTGACGAAAAAGTAAGTTTTGATATACTTACAGACCCAAAAAACAAAAACTATCCTGATGTAACCATTATAGTTGCAGACGCATCTAATCTTAAAAGAAATCTTTTACTTGCATCGCAGATCATTGATCTGAAGCGGCCTGTTGTGCTTGCTTTAAATATGATTGATGTGGCAGAAGACCTTGGGTATAAAATTGACAGCATTGAGCTCGAAAAACAAATTGGCGTTCCGGTAACAGAACTTAACAGCCGCACAAAAAAAGGAACAGATAAATTAAAAGAAAAACTTTTTTTTGCAAAAACCTCTGTTCTTACAGAAAATATTTCTTTCAGTAATCTTGAAGAAAGTTTATTGAGAGAAATAGAATTAAATTTTCATTCCTCTTCTGTTTTTGGCTCGCTCTTAAGGATGGGGGCTGAGGCCGAAAAAAAACCGGATGTAAAAAAAGAAGCGCTGAAAGAAAAAGCGGGGGGAAAACAATTTTTAAGCGCCTTCGAAAAAAACGATAATCTTGCGCGTTTTAAATTAATAAACAGCATCTGGGAAAAATGTGTAAGTAAACAAGACACCTCACAATCAAAAACACGTTCAGAAAAAATTGATGCTGTATTAACGCATAAAGTGTTTGGTATGCTGATCTTTATGGGTATTTTATTTTTAATTTTTCAGAGCATATTTTTTCTTGCAGATTTTCCGATGAAATGGATAGAAACAGGTTTCAGTAACCTGCAGACCTGGGCAAAACATACGCTTCCAACAGGTATTTTAAACGATCTTTTGTCTGACGGAATTCTTGCAGGTTTGAGCGGCATAGTAATTTTTGTTCCGCAAATTGCATTGCTGTTTGGTTTTCTTGCTGTGCTTGAAGATACGGGCTACATGGCACGCGTAAGTTTTATTATGGATAAAATGATGCGGGGCTTTGGGCTCAATGGCCGTTCTGTAATTCCTTTAATGAGTGGCGTGGCCTGCGCAGTGCCTGCAATAATGGGCGCCAGAACAATTTCTAATGTAAAAGAAAGGCTCATTACAATTCTTGTTACTCCCTTAATGAGTTGTTCTGCGCGTTTACCCGTTTACACTTTACTTATTGGTTTAATGGTACCTGAAAAAAACGATTCCGGTTTTTTTAATGAGAAGGGTCTTTGGATGATGGGACTTTACTTGTTGGGATTTCTCTCTGCCATTTTAGTTGCGCTCCTCTTTAAATTTATTTTACGCTCCAAAGAAAAAAGTTATTTTATTCTGGAACTTCCTGTTTACCGCAAACCGCAGGTAAAAATTGTAGTGCGCACCATTTTTGAAAAAGTAAAAGTTTTTTTGTGGGATGCAGGAAGAGTGATCATGGCCATTTCAATTATTCTGTGGTTCTTAACCGCATACGGCCCCGGAGATTCTATGCAACAGGTTAAAACAAAATATGAAATGCAGCGCGCAGGAAGAGACAAACTCAATTTATCAGAACTTGGAAGAAGAGAAAAATCTGAAATGCTCGA
>JACMLS010000614.1 GCA_014379485.1 Bacteroidia bacterium
AATTACCAGTTCCCAGCCCAATACAGTTGCTTTCTCAATAGAGTCTGCACCCTCAATAGCTTCGGTTCTTAAGATCTTTTGTATGCTTGCTAATTTTCTCATTGGTCTAGTTTAAATTTATTTTTTTAAAAATGTTCAGTACTTCAGTTTCTCTTCGTGTCTGAATTTTTTCATAACCTTCATAAGAATATTTTCTGTAGCCGCTTTCAAACCAGCTCATAATTTTTATGATCAGGTTTTTCTTGCGTAATCGCCAACGTTTTTTTAAAATGATCTTTTCCATTTTTATTTTTTCTGTGGGAGTGGAAGGATTCGAACCTTCTCAGCATAAATGCAACAGTGTTACAGACTGTCCCGACTCTCCAGCTTCGAGCGCACTCCCGTTATGACATATGATCTTTGCCGGATCAGTTTATTTTTTTTCAATTTCCTTAACCTGGAACTTTTTCAGCCGACCAACCAACTATTAACTGACAACCAACAACCTTTTTATTTGTGGACAAGGGTGGTATCGATCCACCTTCTCCCGATTTTCAGTCGGGCGCATTCACCTGAGTTGCTTCTTATCCATGAAGCCAAAAGGGGCTTTAACCCTTACTTCTCTGCAGATCTCATTTTAGAATTTCTTTTTCACCGGTTAAAAAGCAAATTCTTTATGTGGGGAAAGCCTTCCCCTGGCTGATTTTTTTCTTCTGCGTTTTATTATTCGCATTCAAAAAAAATCAATCTGCAAAACGTTCTTCCGTTTAAACTATTGGCACGTTTATTTTAAATTTCTAATCACCTTTCAACTATTAACTAACAACAGTTAACTCTATTCGTTGGCCATGCGGGACTCGAACCTGCATTTCCCGTCTTAAAAGGACGGTGCTTTACCATTAAGCTAATAACCAATTTATTTTCTAACTCAAAAACTATTAACCAATAACTGATAACCAATAACTATTTTTACCGATGGCCATGCAGGATTCGAACCTGCATTTATCGCATTAGAAGGACGATGCTTTTCCGTTAAGCTAATGACCAGTTCTGAGGGAATAGGGGTTAGGCAATAGGCAATAGTGTTGTTATAATTTCACTATTGCCTATCCACTATTCCCTATTGCCTTTTTTCCATCGCTGGCCGGGAAAGATTCGAACTTTCATAAGCTGTCTTAACAGGACAGTGCTTTACCGTTAAGCTATCGGCCAGTGAAGGTCGCGACCGTATTGTCGCGACTCTTTTTCATGTGCACACCATTTTTCATTTTACCAATAAGAAAGGTGCGCTTTTCCTTACCGGTATTTTTTGTACGCAGGCTTCTCTTAAAATAAAAACAAGGAAGCCTGCTTTGAGCGGGAACAAATTGAGCAGAACGTTTGGCCTTTTGGCAGTGCGTTGTTGCGGTATCTTTTGTTCCCTCTGCAGAAGCAATTAATTTTTTTTAACTGCTTCCCGTTTTATTTATTGTCGGGAATTCTTTTGCTTAGAAATTCCCGCTCCTGTGTAAAGACAGGTACGTCAATACAATTCCATTTACTTCTTATTGCTCCTTCTTTTTCGTAGTGCTGTTTTTCTATCAGCCTTCCTCTTTTATACCTTGGCGCAAAATCATTCCAGTTACTTCCCTTCTGAAAGATCATTTCCTGCAGCTCTTCATTTTTTTTTCCGAACAATTGTTTGCTGCTATACAAACTTCTTGCAACGCTGGAAATGCTGTTTCTTGTCGTATCCTGTTGCCTCCAGATAAAATAGTTTTCAGTTTCAATCTTTTGCGGAATCTGAAAAACTCTTGCGTCAAACAATGCAATTTTTCCGGGTCTTAGTTCGTTAAATTTTGCGGTTGCCATACTTGCCGCAACGCTTACAATTTTCTGAATGTTTCCGTCAAACCATGCCTGGGTTCCGATTTCTTCAAAGTCGGTCAGTAAAATACTGATCTCATCGCTCTGCACAAACGCAAACTTTGCTCCCATTATATTTTTGCAAAGAAATTCAGCGGTTTCATCCATGTTCTTCATAAACTCATCATCAAACGGTCGCTTCAGATCTTTTGTGTAAGTGTGAAAAGCTTTTCCATCTGCTCGGATAAGGGTATATGTTCTCCGTGTCAGAAAATGTCTGGTTGTATCTTCGTAAAAAGTTTTTATTCTATCTCCCAATGTATCTTTCATTTGTTCAGTTTTTATTTAAAAATTCATTTTCAATTTTCTGCATCTGTTCTACATGGCGTTTCATGTGCAGCAATAAGAACAACAGGCATTGCAATTTTTTCTCTCCGGTAATAATTTTTTCCAAATTCAATTGTCTGTCGTTTTTTAGGATCGCTTCATTTTTCTTTTCTCTTGTTTTGTTTTCAAACTCCTGTACAGATCGGATGCATTTTTTAAACTGGTAATTCAGCACCATTCTTACCTGCTTTTCGTTTACACTTTCTTTTGGCTGCAGACGCGAGGGGTGTGGCCATTCAAAAGATCC
>JACMLS010000615.1 GCA_014379485.1 Bacteroidia bacterium
TATGGAAAGAAAAAATAAATTAATTTAATTTCGGCTTCGTTTAGTGCTGTATATAAAAAGCTTTATGAAAAAAACAGTAGAAGCCACAGTATTTTATTCTTTATTGGTATAGGTTTAGTACAAAAGTAGGTGGGCGGTACCTGTATTACAAAATGTAAAATGCGACCTGGAATTTTACCCGGACAGAACAAGGACGCTTTGCCGTAAAACAAACAGAAGTATCTGTTAATGATTATTTGACTTTTTTAGAAAATGTAAGCAGGGATGAAAAAATTAATTATTCTAATTATTTTTATTTCATTTGTTCCTTGCTTTGGTTTTTCGCAAGACTCAATAGATGCAGAAACCAATACAAGGTTAATAATAATAGATACAACTGTTTTAAATTCATTAAGGGGAGAATGGGAAGGGATCGGCCAGCAGGTTGGCAATATTAAATGGAAAATGAAACCTAAAGTAAATTCTGATACTGATGTTGCATTGTGTAGTTTGCATAAATTTTTAGGGTGCATGAGTTATTGGTAAGAGACTGATTGAATTTGATCAATGTTTTTGAGAATTGAAGTGAGTAAATATCCGTACTGGTACTGATAACAAATTACCCTTTTCTACTGAACACCAGGCCCGCTGTTTCAATTACTTTTGGTTCATAAGTCAAACTATTATGTATTCAAAAATGAAAAAGCAGAATAAAACATTGTTAATTGGGGCTGCGCTTTTTATAACCCAATTATTTTTCATTTCAGCCTTCGCCCAAAAATCTAAAGACCTTCTTACAGCACAAACCTTGTACACCCTAACCGGTAAGCCATGGGAGTTGCGCGACAGTACTGTTTACAATTACAACGAAAAGAATAACAAAACCGGGCAGGAACGGAATTTTCTGAACGTAAGGCTTAACGCAATGGAAAGAGATTATGTACATGTTTACACCTACGATGAAAGAAACAACCAGCTTACAGATAGTGAAGAAAGATTAGACGATTCTACAAAAAAATTTGTGAAGTGGATGAAAACCAGTTTTACCTATAATGCGTTTAACAATAAAATCACAGAACAAAATGAGTGGTGGGACCCAGGTAAAAAAGCTTATGTTATTACTTCAAAAGTTACGTTAACATATGATCAGAATAATAATCTGATTCTTGAGCATTCCCAAAGTATTGATAAAACCAGCAAACTGGCATCAGATTATTCTAAAAGAATTTATACTTATGATATGGCAGGCAATATGTTATCTTGCACAGTAAAAAGATTGGACGAAAATAAAGTTCTGGTGGATGTTGAAATCGATTCATATACTTACGATGCTAAAAATAACCGCCTTACATTCATGCACCAGGAGTCTAACACAGACGGAGAACCTTTGAATAACAGGTACAAACATTTTTACATTTACGATTCAAAAAACAATAAAGTGCATGATTATAATAAAACCTGGGATGCTGATAAAAACGATTTTGTGGAATATGCTGATGATGTGTATACTTATGACTCACGTAGCAATCAAACGTCATGGCTGTATACAAGATGGTACGAAAAAGAAAAGGCGTACGGAGTAGCCCAAAAGAATTTTTATACCTATGATGAAAGAAATAATATGGTAAAAGAATCTGTGCATACTTATGATTACAATCTTAAGGATTTTAAAGAGTCAGAGGTAAAATGGTTTTATTACAAGCTTAAAAAATAGAAATTATATAAACCGGCAATAATTAAATAACTAAATTAAATTTAAAACCCCCAACAAATGAAAAGTAAATTGAACCTTACCCCAATAATTATTCTGATCTGCGGTTTGCAGCTTTTTTTCAGCAGCGCATTTTCTCAAAACGGTTTTACAGATAAATCTGAAGCGAAGAACCTTACTGAGCATACGCAAAAGCAAGGAAAATGGATAGAGTACATGGATGAAGATTATAATTTTACACCTCAGCCAATTGCTGTGATGTATGCACTTGTTATTTATAAGGATGGCGTACCTGATGGAATTGTGAGGCAATACGATATGAAAAATAAATTATGGTTCGAAGGAAAAATAACCGCAATGGCACCTGTTGTAAAATACGACGGTCTTTGTAAATGGTTTTATCCAAACGGAAAAATTAAGCTTGAGGTTTCTTACGTTCACAATGTAATGACAGGTGTTGCCAAAGGTTATTTTGAAGATGGAATATTGGAAAAGGAAATTACTTACGTAGATAATTTAAAAACAGGTATTGCTAAAATTTATTTTGCAACCGGCAAAATGCACCGCGAAGTGCCTTATTCTAAAAGCGAAATACAAGGCATTGCAAAAGAATATTTTGAAAGCGGAAAATTAAAAAAAGAAGTTCCGTACGTAAATGGTGTGGTAAGCGGCACTACAAATGAGTATTACGAGAACGGAACAATGTATCAGGCCCTTCCTTACGTGAACGGTAATATTACCGGCCTCGCAAAATTTTATGACGAAAACGGAAAATTATCTTTCGAATCTAATTTTGTGAATGATATGAAAAACGGAATCTCAAAGGAATATTACGAAAGCGGAAAAATTAAAAAAGAAATTATGTATAAAGATGATAAACAAGACGGGATAGCAAAGCTTTTTTATGAGAACGGAAATGTGTTTTGGGAAATTACTTATAAAGACGGAAAGAAGCACGGAGTTGCCAAAGAGTTTTACGAAGACGGAAAAATAAAGACAGAGGCGACCTATAAGAATGACGAAGTAAAAGGTTCGGTAAAAACATCTGTTCACGGTTCTACAGGAGATAATTAAGTTTTTTCTGAATCAGCCTTTTAATTTAATTTCAGGATCAATGAAAGTTCGCGCTAAAAAAGCCCTGATTGCGGTTGGCTTGCTTGTTTTTAGCTTTTCTTTTTTAAAGCCACAAACTTCTGCACCCGATGTAAAAATTAAAACAGCAACCGGTTATTACAACCGCGCCCTGGCAGAATTTAGTTATCAGAATGTGCAGACAGCAATTGATAATTTAACTAAAGCAATAGAACTAAGACCTGATTATGCTGATGCATTATCTTACCGGGGATATTTTTATCATCTCAACAATCAAAACGAAAAATCTATAAACGATTATCTGGCCGCAAATAAAATTAAAAATAATATTAACGGATATTTTATTGCGGTGCCCTATGCTTTGACCGGAAAAAAAGACGAAGCATTTAAATGGCTCGAGATGGCTTTTACGGGTCCTGAAAATAAACCAAGCATGGCAGCGGTAATGAACGATAAGGAACTCGAAAGCCTGCACAGCGATGCGAGATGGACTGCATTAATTAAAAAAGAATGGTTCTCTGAATATGAAAAATTAATTAATGACGGAAACAATAAAACAAACGCCAATGATCTTGCAGCGGCTTTGGAAATCTGGAACAAAGCAGTTGCCTTAGATCCAAAGCAAGCAGCCGCTTATGATGCAAGAGCAATTAATTACCTGAGACAAGGCAATGCCGAAAAAGCTGTGAAAGATCTTACAGAAGCAATTAAATTAAAACCTGAAAATTCTTCGTATTACGGCAACCGCGCCTACATGTACAAAGAACTTAAAAAATATACCGAAGCTTTGGCAGATTACAACAAAGCCATTGAGCTCGATCCGCAGAACATGATCTATGCAGAGCGCGCAATGGTAAAAGAAAAACTCAATTCAAAAGACGCAAGCGTTGCTGATGATTTTAAAACGCACCTCGACGCTTTTTATAAGGATGATTTTTACGCATTTTTTCTCGGCTCAAATTATTTTCTGAATAATAATATGCCCGATGCAATTACTTATTTAAGCAACGCAATTGCAATTAAAGGTGAAGCGGAATATTATAAATTACGTGGTAAAGCATATTTCATAAATAAAAATTTCGAAAAAGCGCTGACAGATTTTGATGTTGCAGTAAGTCTTAAGCCCGAAGATGGGGAAGCCTGGTATTTCAGAGGCACGACCAGGGGTGAGCAGCGAAACAGAGATGGGGCTTGTGCAGACTGGCGCAAAGCTGTTAGTTTGGGGTATCAGGATTCTAACGGGTATATTAATTCTATTTGTAAATAATTAATCTAAAGATGTAATTTCGTCAAACAAATAAAATGTTTGATGAAGGCTATATAAAATTTAATTGCGATTGGAAAAGATCAGAACTTCCGGCCGATTTTAATTCAGAAGATCTTTTGGCCAACCGCCAGTTTGTTTTTGATAAAGGATTAATTGGTTTTGATGAAAGAGAAAACGTTGGCTTCGGAAATATTTCTGAAAGATATAAAGAGAAGCAGTTTATTATTTCCGGAACGCAAACCGGCCACATTAAAATTCTTTCAAACCAGGATCTTTCGCACATAACACGTTTTGAAATAGAAAAAAATTCAGTTACCGCTTGTGGCCCTGCAAAACCTTCGTCAGAATCGCTTACACACGCATCCATTTATAAAAGCTTCAGAAACATAAACGCTGTCATTCATATTCATTCTCAAAAATTCTGGAATTATTATTTTGATAAACTTCCAACATCAGCTCCTTCCATTCCTTATGGAACTCCGGAAATGGCATTGGCAGTTAAAACGCTCATTCATCCTTTAGTTAATGAAGGCATTTTTATTATGGGAGGGCACAAAGACGGTGTAATAAGTTTTGGCCATACATTTAAAGACGCAAAAAACCTCCTTTTCGACTTTTATAATGATCTTCCTGAAAATTAATTCTCTCAAATCAGGTTTTTTTATGTTTTCCGAAATTTCCGTCCCGATTTGTTTAAACCCCACTAATTCCGCCAATTAACGCCGGTTTTTTCAACCCAAAACTATTTCCAAAAATCAATTTGCGAAAATTTGTGCCATTCGCGGCAAAAATCTCGTAAATCTCCGGCCGAAATTTGGTGTAATAAGAAAACCTTGTTATCTTCGCACCCCTTTTAGAAAAAGAGGATTTAAAATTAATTGACGTGAATACAACAAGTTATCCAACAATTTCTGCTAATAAAGCAACCGCAAACAAGGAATGGCTTTTAGTAGACGCTGAAAATGAGATAGTTGGTCGCCTGGCTTCCAAAATAGCACTCATTCTTCGCGGTAAGCATAAAACATCTTTTACTCCACACGCAGACTGCGGAGACAACGTTATTATCATTAACGCTGAAAAAGCTCGTTTTACCGGTAAAAAATTAACCCAAAAAGAATACGTTCGCTATACCGGTTACCCCGGAGGTCAGCGTTTCGCTACTCCAAAAGAGTTAATGGCCCACAAGCCAACCGAAATTCTTCACCATGCAATCCATGGTATGATTCCTAAAAACAAATTGGGAAGAAAACTTCTTACCAACTGTTATATTTATGCAGGCACAGCGCATCCGCATGAAGGGCAGGCTCCAAAGAAAATTGATATTAAAAAAATAAAAGCTTAAGCAGATGGAAGTAATCAATACATCAGGCAGAAGGAAAACAGCGGTTGCACGCGTGTACCTTTCTAAAGGAACCGGAAAAATCACTATCAATGGTAGAGATTATAAAGATTTTTTTCCAAGCCCAGTTTTGCAGTACTACTGCGAGCAATCTTTAATTATTTCTAAAGTACGCGAAGAGTACGACGTAAATGTAAATGTAAAAGGCGGTGGAATTACCGGCCAGTCACAAGCAGTGCGTTTAGGAATTTCTAAAGGTCTTATCGAGATCAATCCAGAGTTAAAACCTGCATTACGCGCAGAAGGCCTTGTTACACGCGACCCACGTATGGTTGAGCGTAAAAAATTCGGTCAGAAAAAAGCACGTAAACGCTTCCAGTTCTCTAAACGTTAATCATCCATTTTTAAAAGAGCAATACATGTCATCAAGATCAACATTCGACGAATTATTAGAAGTAGGCGCACATTTTGGCCACTTAAAAAGAAAATGGAATCCAGCAATGGCTCCTTATATCTATGCTGAAAAAAACGGCATACATATTATTGACCTTAATAAAACAGTTGTGAAAATGGAAGAGGCGGCAACGGCTCTTAAACAAATTGCACGTTCAGGTAAAAAAATTCTTTTTGTTGCAACCAAAAAACAGGCAAAAGACATTGTAGCTGCAAGAGTAAAAGCAGTAAACATGCCTTATGTTACTGAAAGATGGCCAGGCGGAATGCTTACCAACTTTGCAACCATTCGTAAAACCATTCGCAAAATGGCCCAGATCGATAAAATGGGAACTGATGGTACCTTGAAAACTGTTTCTAAAAAAGAAAGATTAACAATAAGCCGCGAGCGCGAAAAATTGGAAATTCAGTTTGGCTCTGTTGCAGATCTTACACGTTTGCCAGCTGCACTTTTTATTGTGGATATCGTTAAAGAACACATTGCAGTTGCAGAAGCACACCGTTTAAATATTCCAACTTTCGGAATTGTAGATACAAATTCAGATCCTAATAAAATTGATTATCCGATTCCGGCCAATGACGATGCTGCATCTTCTGTAGCTTATGTTATTGATGTAATTGCAAAATCAATTGCAGAAGGTTTGGCAGAGCGTAAAGTTGATAAAGACACTGCCGCTGCAGAAGAAAAAGAAAACAAAACAACAGCAGAAGAAGCAGAAGAATTGGCACTTTCATCAGTTAAAGTAAAAGATGAATTGCTTGAAGAAGAAGGCGGAGCTGCAGGCGCGGGCAAAAAACCACGCAAACGTATTGTAAATAATAAAAAATAATTTTAAATAAAGATAGAACA
>JACMLS010000616.1 GCA_014379485.1 Bacteroidia bacterium
AGAAATTACACGGGGGTTTATTTTGTTTTCTATTTCTACAGGCTCAAAAGTTTTTCCGTCGCAATACAAATAATAAAACCTTGCCGGGCTTTTATACGTGTCGTTAGAGCCGCAGCCGCCGGGTTCGTAATTGTAATTGGTGGCAACAAAAATTCTGCCGCTGTTATCCATAGAAACTGCGGTTGGAATTTCTGTTCCGAGATTTCTCAGCGGCATCCATTTTCGCAAGGCGTTGTTCCAGATGTTCATTTTTCTTGAGCCGTTATCTATGGTCAATATATTTCCGTCTCCAAAATAGAACCACCTGAGTTCAGCATCCCACCAATCTTTAAAATCAGGAAGCAAAGTGCCGGCTGAGTCATTTACATTAAAAAAACCGGCGCCTGAGAAAAGCCATGTTTCTCCTTTGCCATCACTATGCAATGATCTCACATCCTTAAACATTCCTGATTGCGGATCAACACTTACTTTTTTTGTTTGCAGATTTATTGTGCCCAACTCTGTATTTCCATAACCGTACCTGGAACCTGGCACAAACCAAACTTCATTCTTGTTTTTCCATCCGGCCATATACGCGGTTTGCAATTTATCCCCAAATACATCTGGCTTATAAATAAGTTCTGGTTTAAGAGCGCCTGCACTTAGTTTATAAACACTTCCTTCTGCAACAAAAACTGCATCGCCATTCTGGTTAAAATTAAATCTTGAATAATCAATTTCGTTTTTTGCAAAACTTTCTCTCTTTAAATTCTCGTAAGTGTCTCCAACCAATGTCCATTTGTCATTTACTTTTTTCCACACAGAGTACGTTCCTGATGTAATTGTTACTTCCTGATTTTTTCCCGGATAAATTGCGGTAACATCTGTTGCCAGCAATCCTTTTGTGCCGCATTTTTCAAGTTTATGTTTTTTAAAATCTGCCACATAAATTCCGCTACGGCAAAGCAAGGCAATGCTGTTTGTATCTATTACTTCGTAAACAGGGTAGTAGCCAGTTGTAAAATCAGAAGGAACTAGCGCTTTTATTGTATCTGTAATAAGCTGTGTTGCCTTGTTCATTTTAAAAACATACATAGTTTCGTTCTCGCGGTTCGGATCAAAATCTGCCGGGGTCTGCCCTATCTGAAACAGGCCACTCAATTTATCAATTCTTTCTTTTCTGATTTCTTTAAGGCTTTCACTAATAAATGCTGCTCTTTCTCCTTTTAACTCTTTCCATTCTTTTTCTCCTTTTGTGAGAAAAAATAATTTGTAATAATTACTGTAATTATTTTGCGGATAAGAAAATTCAAAACGGCCGGGCAATGCCGCAGAAACAAAAATGGTGTCGTTTATTTTTTCGAGATTTGTAACGTGCACTGGTCCCATTCCCTTATACATATCGGTCCAGCTTTTTCCTTTGTCTTTAGAAATAAATACGCCGCCGCTTGATCCTGTTCCAAGCCACCAGGTACCATCTTTATCAATCATAAAAGTAGTAGCATCGCAACCAAAAGGTCCTTTTTCTGAGATCCATTCTGCTTTTTCTATCTTTTTAGATGAAGAGGCCATCACCTGGTTCAGAATAGATTTTTTCCATTTCTCTTCTGCCGTAGTTGAATTCATGAGCGAAAAATTTTTATCAAAATATTCAAACTTTCCGTTCTTTTCGGTTCTCAGAATTTCCACATCGCCACCATACATCAGAGAATTGTAGTTTGCCTCCAGCACAGCTTTTCCTGACGAATCAACAAGGCCGTAATTAGTTCCGCTTCTTATAAGCCTGTAATTACCAAATAAAGTTTCTTCTTTTAATTCGTCTAAAAGAGAAGCGTTCATTTTTTTTCCAAGATCATAATTGAAAATATCTGTTTTTCCATTTTTGTAGGCAAGCACTAATGTTGTACTTGTATAGTCAGACATGTGGTAGAGCGAATCGTATTCTGCGGGAATGAACTGCTCTCCGGTTTCAGAATTTACTATTCCGATCTTGTTATTTTTTTTCACTTCAATGTTTGTTCTGCTGAAATAAGTTTTCATAGGATCCCATTGCGCAGCAGAAAGTTCTTTTCCTGAACCGCTGATTATTCCCCATCTGCCATTATGCTTAAAGTAAACAACGTTATCTTTTGCAAGTATTAACGAATCACCAAGCGGTTTTACTACAAGGCCTTTGGGAGTTGCAATGGCATTTTGTGTTGCAGAATTTAATGTATAAGCGTTGTAGTAGGGTATACGCTTAATGTTTTTAAATGTAGCAGGTACGTAAGCTGCATCTTTCATGATCAATCCGAGGTTTCCGTTTTTGTAAACCATCAGGTCACCACTCGGATATCCGTCTTCTGAATAAATATCCGAAATAGAATCTATGTTGTTCTCCAATACTTTTCCGTCTTTTGAAAGTAGGGCCCCATCGTGCATTTTAAAAACAAGACGATGTATAATTGTGTTTGTTCCGGTACCGTAACCCGGCTTGCAGAAATAATCGTCGCTTCCTTTTTCACTTACTACGTAATATTTTTCGAGTGGGGCAATCATACCGTATTTGCCCGAAAAAATTTCTTTTCCGTCAGGTGCAAAAAGAACTGCCTTGTCTTTGTTTACAGCAGTAAAATTATAATCGTAGGAGGAAGGGTAATTAATGTAAATTTTATCATACTGCAACGGAATAATAATTTTTTTGTCTTCATTTACAAGAGCGGCTTTTCCTTTTTTTGTAAGCCTGATAAACTTTTTCACTTTTTCTTCGGCATTATACGAGTAGAGTTCTTTATAATCACCATCACCTTCAGATACCTTTTTCCCGTCTAAATCAAAAATAAAGTTTGTTCCCCCTGTTGGTTTTTCGTAATATTCAAGCGGGTCTGCCCATTCTGATTTGTCAGGCACATTCTCATACGCCATTGCAATTTCTCTTTCTTTTCCGCCTTTATTCGCAACAAATTTATCTGTGCCGTCAAAATTTATATAATCATAGGCAACTGGTATTACCTGTTTTCCTTTGTTATCAAAAAGGCCCCACTTTCCGCCAACCATAAAAGAATCGCGCCCGGTAAAATGAATTACAGTGTCTATTTCATTTCCGAACGCATCGTAATTAAACGTATTTGTTTGTCCGCTATAATCCAGGTATTTTTTTGTACCCCCTTTATTTACCAGGTAATATGTTTCGCGCAAACTTGTGATCACTTCGTATTGCGCCGGAATAATTACAAGGCCTTTATCACTTATAAGGCCCCATTTTTTATTTTTTGCAACACTTATTACATAATTATATCGTGGCCTCACACTATCATCAGCATAAAAACTGTTTGATTGCCCAATATCATCGTAATCAAGTTTTTTATTCAGAACTCCTTTTTCGTTTATGAAAAAAAGCCGGTTGCCAGATCTGATAATAAAAAGATCGCCAATTGATCTGAGGGCAGGAGGTAATTGCTCTGAAACAGAAACACCTTCTACTTCTCTGAACGGATCTAACATATAAAATTTATAACCTGATTTGTTTATAGAAATGAGAGGGACTCTGTATAACAGATCGTTTGAAGAATAAAATCCGTCTCTGCTGTTATAAAGAGAAGTATCTGTTTGTGAGAGAAAATGAAAATCAGAAACAGCCGGATCAAAATCTTCTCCGTGCATCATTTTTGGATAAGTTAAACCCAGATCATTTACACCATCTGCCAGTTTATTAAATTTTTCGTCGTAAAGGCTCATACTGCCTCCTGATGTGAGGGGAAATGTTTTTACTGTCATTAATCTTCTCAAAGCTTCTTCGCCGGAATACGGGTCAAAGTCATATGCTTCCACAAATTCTGTTCGGCTTATTGATTTTTTTGAAGAGCCGGTCAATACAACAAAGAGCGCCTTGCCAGTTGGCTCATTTGACCGGGTAATTTCAAATACATAAAGCGTGTCTGCTGGACTGTTGTTTATTTTTTTTTCTTTTGCAGAATAGTAATCGTATTTTCCGTTTGTGAGACATGTAAAATAATTTGCCTGGTAATTCTCTGTATAAATAGTATCATACTCCGGCTTTGTAATTGCTTTTAAACCGGGTGCCGCAGAGATGAGTCCGCAACGCCCTCCTTTTACAACAACAATGGGCTGAAAAAAAAGCGCCGTAAAATCCATTCCCTCAAATTTTGCAAAGGTGCACCGTTTGCTCCCGTTAATTGATGTGGCAAATGTGTTTTGAGATCCGAGTTCCTTTGGTAACCTGTAAGAAATCATAATCTCAGACCACGGGCCCGAAATATTTCCGAGCGAATCTGCCATCATAAATTCAGTTCCGTTAATGACCGGAATAGAATAAATCTCATCGCACAGCTCATAAGATATTTTTCCTTTTACGCCAATATACACAGCGTTTTTAATTCCGGTAGAATCTCCGATCGTAAACCTCATAATTGTATCGTAAACCGGCTCCAGTACCTGGCTTTTATCTGGTTTATAAAGACCATACTTTTTTCCGTTAAACTCCGTTTTAAGCTGGGCATTAATAGAAATTAAAAGGAAAAAAAAGATGGCAGAGAGAATTATTTTTTTCATAAAACACTTGTTAAATAAGAGTTCAAAGTAATTAATTTAATCAAAGCAAAAACTTAAAAGCAGTGAATAGTTAAAAAAACCTTACTAAAACACAGCTCCCTTTTTTTTTGTACTTTAGTGTCTTGCAAAACGTAGCGGCAGAACAAAAAAAACCAATTGAAAAAACTATGAATTTTTTAAGAATTTTACTTTGTGTTTTGGTTTTATGTTTTTTTGGTAAGACCCCGGGCCAGGTTTATTTTACCAATGTAAAAGCACAGGCCGCCAATCCTTACCAGGCTTTTATCAGTTGGACTATTGCTGCCGGATCTACAACTTGTTCAGGCATTGAGGTACAGACCTCACTCGACAGTTTTGCAAATTACAGCTCCATTTACACAGTGCCAGGTATTTGCGGGGGTTCGTCCAGCGATCAATCGTATGATTATACACACAACAATCCTGACATTCATAAAAAAAATTATTACCGTATATATGCCCCAACCGGCGGATATTCTCCGATAGTAATGGTAGATTTTGGCGCTATTAACGGGGAGTACAATATTTATCCGGATCCGATTTCAGACGCAACTGTGCTGACTTTTGACAATCCTAACTCTGACCCAATGATTCTTGATATTGTTAATGCAAAAGGCTACCGGCTTTTTTATATACCTTATATTACTACAACACAATTCAATTTACCCAAAAGCTGGTTTGAGGGCGGAATGTATTATTTCCGTTTGATCAATCCCTCAGGAGGTATTATCAGAGGTAAATTTATTGTTATAGAATAACAATGGCAAAGCCGAAAAAAAAACCTGCTGCAGAACCAGTAAGATCAATTTCTTCTCCGCAAAAAAAAGCAGAAATAAAACACAATCATTCAAATTCTGTTTTTAATACCCAGCGCTTTTGGCTTATACTTGCACCAATTGTTGCATTTCTATTGTACTGCAACACGCTCTCTAACGGATACGCATTAGATGACCTTGCGGTGATCAGTCAGAATAAATTTGTACAGAAAGGTTTTGGTGGTTTTGGCGATATTTTTACAACTTATTATTGGGCAGGTTTCTGGACCAATTATTCAGGCCTCTACCGCCCGCTGAGTTTAATTTTGTTTGCTACAGAATGGGCAATTTCTCCCAATAACACAGTTCTTTTTCACCTGGTAAATGTTTTATTGTATGCGCTGTCGGCTTTTTTGCTTTTAAGGTTTCTTTTAAAATTGTTTCCGGCAGAAAAAATAATTTTTCCGGTTATTGCCACTCTTATTTTCATTTTTAATCCAATGCACACAGAGGTGGTGGCCAATATTAAAAGTGCAGATGAAATTCTTTACCTCATCTTTTTTATACTGAGTGCCAGCTGGCTTTTAAAAAGTGTGGAGTCTGGAAAAATGAGTCACAAAATTATTTCAGGAGTCTTTCTTTTGCTCTCACTGCTAAGTAAAGAGGGCGCCATTCTTTTTATTCCGGTTTTAGGTTTACTGCTTTTTATGTTCAGAAGTGTTGAACTTAAAAAAATATTTTCATTTCTGTTGCCTCACCTTATTTTTACAGCACTGTGGCTTTTGCTGCATTATTACATTATTGAGCATGGACCTGCTTATAAACCATACGAGTGGCGCGATAATTCTCTTTTGGCAAGCGATAGTTTTTTTATTCAGAAAAGTACAGCCATTGGTTTTTTAGGAAGATACATTATTAAATCATTTTTACCCTACCAAATGGCCTGGGATTATTCTTACCCTGCCATTCCAAATACCGGTTTATTCAGCGCCTGGCCAATGATTGGTCTTATCCTTTCTCTATTCCTGCTTTTTATTGCCATAAAATATTTCAAAAAAAATCCGGTCATTTCTTTTTCTATTCTTTTCTTTTTTATCACCATTGCGCTTACCAGCAACATTTTTAAAACAATTGGTGCAAATATTGCTGATCGGTTTTTATTTGTGCCCTCTCTTGGAACGGCACTCCTGATTTCGTATTGCCTTTCGCAGATAAAAATCAAAAACCAGGCACTCATTGTTTTACTGGCATGTCCGCTCTTTATTTTTTACTCTTTTAAAACTGTTAACCGTAATAATGATTGGAAAAATGATTTTACGCTCAATCAAAAAGATCTTGCAACAGTAGCAAATTCTGCAAGGCTTCATTACAATTACGGAATTCTTCTTTTAAATGATGTTTATCCGCAAGAACAAAACGAAGAAAGAAAATCGCTGATGCTGCAGGAAATTCAGGAACATCTTAAAAAAGCAATTGAGCTTGTGCCAAAGGATATGAAACCGCAAGACCCCGCGCCATGGGCGGCAATGGGAATTGCGAAATACAGAGAAAAAAAATATTCAGAAGCCATTGACGCAATGAAAACAGGCATCAGTTTAAACCCCGGAGATTTTTCGCAATACGGAAATCTGGCGGATGCTTTTTTTATGAAGAAAGATTACGACAGTTCTATCTATTATCATAAATTCTGTGTTGAGAAAAATGTTATTTACAGAGACACCTGGAATTTTTTAGGCACAGCTTATTTTGAGAAAAAAAATTATCCCGAAGCATTAAAATGTTTTGAAAAAGGAGTTGCACGCGACTCGCTTTATGCAGAACTGTGGATGAATTATGCCAATGCACTTGCAATAAATAAAGAATTCGCCAAAGCAATTCCTTGTTTTCAGAAAGCTTATGATCTTGATAACGGAAAAGTAAAAGCCCTTTATTTTATGGCTCTTACGTATCAGAACATGGGCGATTCTTTAAACACCCAAAAATTTCTTGATCTATACAATGAAAAGAATACGAAAAAATGAAAAACAAGTTTGTAATGATAATTGTTTTTCTTTTTTTGCTTCCTTCGTTAAATGCGCAGAACCATTGGAAAAATAAGACAGGCTTTATTCTGGAATTCGGAAACGTACCTGCATGGGCCGGAATTGTAGACCTGGCGCCTGCCGGAAAAAAACCCGTTTATGTTTTTGATGATAATATTTACAAAGGGCATTCTAATTTTGTTTTACGTTTTTTAAAAAGAAAAGTAACCTTCGCTGCATTTAAAGACCTTGTAAAATATCCGGCCACACGACAGTACATTCCTTTTAATTTATACGATCTCAGAAAAAAAGATTTTTCGTACAACAATGAAAAATACAGCTGGGCGTTAAAAATGTGCGATTACCGCTTACAGGATAATTCCGAAGAAATGATAAAACTTGTTTCTGAAACATACACTCACATAAAAAATTACTTAGAGAGCATTGATTCTGCCTGCGGAAAAGGAATTATTCTGCTCAGTAATTCAGAAACTGCAACACCCAACATAAGCAGCCTCGAAGGAATAAAAAAATTGGGCCTGCCGGTTTGCCAGCTGAAAGAATTCAACACATTAATAAAATACAACCCAAAAACAAACCAGGTTTTAAATCCCGGAACAATAAACGGCATTATTCATTATTTAAACGCGGGCGAAGAAGATGATGCGGTGAATGACGGCAACGCTATTTATGTGTTCGAAAAAACACCCGAACGGGTTCCGCTTGCAAAAGGCTTTATTACTTTACAACCGCAAACATTTCTATCGCACATTAACCTGCTTGCCATTAATCGTAAAACCCCAAATGTAAGTGTGAGCGATAATGATCTTGTGGCACAACTAAAAACGCTGAACGGAAAACCTGTAAAACTCAGTTGCGATAAAGAAAAAAATTCTGTTGAAATAGAAAATGCCGAGCTCAGTTCTGTTACTTCTTTACTGAATACCGTAAGAAAAAGAA
>JACMLS010000617.1 GCA_014379485.1 Bacteroidia bacterium
ATTTTTTATTCTTTTTTTTCTGCTTAACCAAGGTCAGATTTTTTCTCAGACAGTAATTATAAAGAAACAGGCAAATGAGGACATTAAAGTACTTTCTAAGGCAGATTCGCTTGAACTGAGTTTAAAAAAAACGAATTTAGCAGACACAACGCGTATAAATCTTTTACTTGCTATATGCGATGAACTTTATTTTACGGGCAAATACAATCAGGCCTTAAATTTTTCTGCGCAGGCAAAAGAGCTTTCAGAAAAAACAAGCAATAAAAAGGGAATTGCAACAGCCATTTATATTGAGGCGAATTGTTTGTCGCGTAAGGACAATTACCCGGCTGCATTACAGGGGTATGCCAACAGCCACAGATTATTTTCTGAAATTAATTTTAAACAAGGAATTGCAAACTCTTTATTCGGGGTCGGAAATATTAATATGAACATGGGAGATTATAAAGATGCGATCAGTAAATTTTCTGAAGCACTAAAAATTTATTCTGACATTAAAGATAAAAAAGGAATGGCAAAATGTTACGGGGGAATAGGGGCTGTTAACTCAGACCTGGGCAATTATCCGGAGGCGCTTAAAAATGAACTTGACAATTTAAAAATAAGTGAATCTATAGGTTATAAGCGGGGAGTTGCAGGCGCCTACACGACAATGGGAATTATTTATACTCAGCAGGGAAATTTAGCCGAAGGTTTAAAAAACCATTTAAAAGCACTTAAAATAAACAAAGAGATAGATTACAAAAGCGGGATTGCAGCGGCATATAATAATATTGGCATCATTTACATTTCGCAAAGCAATACGGACGAAGCTCTGAAAAATTTTTTAGCGGGATTAGAGGTCAGAAAGGAAATTGGCGAAAAAAGAGGGATTGCCTCATTATATAATAACATAGGTTCTGTTTATGTCAGGATGGGCAATTATTCAGAATCACTGAAAAGCCACGAGGCAGCACTTGAACTCAATAAAGAGATGGGGGATAAAACAGGTATTGCAGCCTGCTATATTAATATTGCTAATGTTTACACGGAAAAAGGAAATTATGCAGATGCGATTAAAAACGTGGAGCAAAGTCTGCTGCTTCATAACCTTATGCAATTAAAAAGCGGCATTGCAGAAGATCATAAATTACTCGCAATTATTTACGACAAAAAGAAGGATTACAAAAGTGCTTATGATCACTATTCCCTCAGCGCAAAACTGAACGACAGTTTACTGAACGAAGAGAACAGCAAACAGATCAACCGCATGCAGATTGAATATGAAACTGAGAAAAAAGAAAAAGAGATAGCCCTGCTTCAAAAAAACAACGAGTTAAAACAAAAAGCTTTTGCCCTTCTTGAAAAAGGAAATGAAATAAAAAAACTCACCATTTTTGTTTTAATAGCCGGGCTTTTATTTGTGCTGATTCTTGGAGTTTTTCTTTTTCAGTGGAACCGCTCACGGCAGAATAAAAAACTGCAGGCAGAAAAACTGAAACACCAGAAAGAGCAGTTGAACGCTATAATACAAACTCAGGAAGAAGAACGCAAACGCATTGCCAAAGATCTGCACGACGGCATTGGTCAGTTACTTGCCGGATTGAAACTTGGCTGGGTAAACATTGCTGAAGAGATTGCCGTTGCTAACCCGCTCCTGAAAGAAAAAATAAAAAAGAGCAGTGGGGTATTAGATGATGCAGCTACTGAAGTACGTTCGCTTTCGCACCAAATGATGCCCCGTGTGCTTAACGAATCTGGCCTGGCGCCTGCTATTGAAGATATGCTCGGAAAATCGTTTTCAGGAACCGCAATAAAATACGATTTTCAACATATAAATGTAGAGGAACGCTTTAGTGAAAATATTGAAGTAGGATTGTACCGCATTACGCAAGAACTGATCAGCAACATTCTGAAACATGCAGGTGCAACAGAAATTAACATCCGCTTATTTAAAAACGCACAAAACATTGTTTTAATGGTGGAAGACAACGGAAAAGGTTTTAATTTTGCTGAAAAGAAAAGTAATGGATTGGGATTGATGAACATCAGGTCAAGAACCCAGTTAATAAACGGAGAAGTTAATTACGCAGGTGGAATTAACGGCGGAACAGTTGTAACAATAAGAGTGCCCCTATTATGAATAAAATAAAAATACTGATTGCAGACGACCATCAATTACTGATTGACGGAATTAAATCTTTAGTAAACTCTGTTGAAGGATTTGAAGTGATAGGTGAAGCCGGAGACGGAATTAAAGTACTTGAAATAGTAAAACTGAAGAAAACAGATATTGTGCTGATGGATATTAATATGCCGGTAATGGATGGAATTGAAACTACCAAACGTTTGCGAAAAGAACATCCCTCAATTCATGTGCTGGCATTAACAATGCACAATGAAAAAGGAATGATAAACAAAATGCTGGATGCCGGTGCAAACGGTTATGTATTGAAGAACACCAATAAAGAAGAACTGGTAGAAGCAATCAGAAAAGTTGCTTCCGGCTCACAATATTTTTCAAGCGCTATTACAATTACCTTGCTCGAAAAAAATTCTGACGGATCTAACTCAAAAAAACATTCTGAAGAAAAAGTAGAACTTACTGCAAGAGAAAAAGAAATTATTGCACTTATCGCACAAGGTTTTTCGAGCCGCGAAATTGGCGAAAAACTTTTTATAAGTCCCCGCACGGCAGATAAACACAGAACAAACCTCATAGAGAAATTACAGGTAAAGAATATTGCGGATCTTGTTTATTACGCTATGAAGAATGGCTTGATTGGTTAGTTTACTTTTATTTTTTTATCATGACACCAAAAACACCAAAAGAATTAAAAGACGGTGACCAATGCAAAGTTGTTGGAGGAACACACGCCGGAAAATCAGGCAAAGTAAGAGATATAAACACCAGCAAAACCGGCCACATTACAATTACCGTTGAACAAAAAAGCGGAGTTCGGTTTAAGACCCTTGGCAAGAATGTAATTGTTGTTCGTTAGTCGTTGTTTGTTGTTTGTTACTCACTTTGTGAGGGTGTTGTTCACCCGAACTGTGGGGAAAACAAAAATTCGTTTCCAGTTTTCGTTTTTCGTACGTCGTTGTTTGTTAAGCGTTGTTCGTTAGTTGTTAATTGTTGTTGGTGAATCCGTTAAATGAAG
The DNA here is from genome assembly GCA_014379485.1 of Bacteroidia bacterium. Taxonomy (GTDB): domain Bacteria; phylum Bacteroidota; class Bacteroidia; order B-17B0; family Aurantibacillaceae; genus AM-1111. The sequence goes on from JACMLS010000617.1 coordinate 3,141, forward strand.
GTCTCAAACATTTATAAACTTATTGTTTTTATAATTGCTTTCGGTTTGACCGCGTGCAACTTTATGAATTATAAAAACAAACCGCAAAACGAGTCAGATGTAAATGTTAACAAATGGAATGAAGCAAATAATACAAATCTTAAACCAATGTATGATAACATGAATCGTACATCAGAACAAAGGCTGAGCGATCAAAAATTTATTGAGACAATGATGGAAGATAGCGGAGACAAGACAATTGCGGCAAAAAAAATGGCAAACCGGGGTTGGTATTACTTTTTTCATAATGTAATTGACACCGCAATGTTCAGGTTTAATCAATCCTGGTTAATGGATAGTACTTATGCCGAAAGTTATTTTGGTTTTGCAGCAATCAGAGAATATCAGGGATTGAACAAAGAAGCTGAGCAATTTTATCAACTTGCTTACAAGCATGACAACACCGATACTTTATCAGAAAAAATTCTTCATAAAATAGCAGGCATTAAAGAACAACAAAAAGACACCCTGGCGTTAATTACAGCATTTCGAAGGGCATATAATAAGTTTCCCAACGACGGAAGTGCTACAGGTAAACTCGGTTTTTTTTATTCTGCGATCAACAAACCTGATAGTGCGATAAAATATTACAACATCACGATTGAACTTGACCCGGAATATGAGCAGACGTATATAAATAGAGGTGATTATTATTTTCAACAGCAAAAAACAAACGAAGCAATTAATGACTTTACAACTGCAATTAAGAAAAACACAAAATCAATAAGTGCTTACGCCAATCGTGCAAACGCCTTAATGTTTGACAAGCAGTATAAAGAAGCAATTATTGATCTAAAACAATGCATTCTATTAGATCCAAAATATCCCGACTTTCATAACGCATTAGCCGAATGTTATTTTCAACTAAATCAAAATGACAAAGGCTGCGAAGAACTCAATATCGGGATTAAAAAAGGTGGTCAATTTTTAGAAACAAAAAAGGAGCGCAATTGCAAATAATCGTTATTCTTTGCGAACGTTGCGCCGTAGCGTGAAAAAACCCTGGAACTTTACTCTGCCTTTCCTAAAGGGAAAAAGTTTTTTTTAACCTGTAATTTTCTAAACTTTTGCTTTGATGTAAGGGAGCCTTAGTATAAAAATCCAGTATAAGTATAAGGGAAGTTCAACTATTGAACTATTACCAAAACAGAACTTTCAAATTCCAAACTTTTAACAAAGCAACTCACAACCGAAAACTGTAAACTGTAAATTGTAAACTTTTCAACCAATTTAACCAACCAACCTAAAACTGAAAACCGTAAACTTTCACCGGAATTTTCCTTCAGTTTTAATCGATTCTCCACTCATCGTTTTCCCTTTACATTTCAGCAAATAAATACGACAATTAACGTAGTCCTAAATGCGGTGAACTACTCACATTTTCTCTATGTGACCGTTGTAAATTTACATAAGGCAAATCAATTGATCTTAGGATCAAAAAAAAGCCTCCCTACAAACCTCAAAAAAAACAAACCATGATAAACCTGCAGAGGACGTGGCCCCGGTCGGAATTGCAGGGGCGGTG
>JACMLS010000618.1 GCA_014379485.1 Bacteroidia bacterium
ACCACTCTTCCGTCATTAAGATGCAATACAATTTCGTTTTTGGGAAACCCGATTTTAGTTAACGGAGGTTGATCAATTATTTTCGGTTCACGTTTTTTCATTCTTAAATAAAATTAATCAATTATTCTTAAAATTATACTTTGTGTTATTAACAGCCAAAACTTCTGATAAATCTCAGTTTTCACGACGTTTTGTCCTAAGAACTATCAGTTTAAAGACAAATTGTTCTTAAGAAATTTGAAGGTACATTTGTTGATAGGGTTTAGTCATACAATAAAAGAGCAATCATGAACTTAAATAATTTTACAATAAAAAGTCAGGAAGCAGTGCAACGCGCTATGTTGCTTGCCACCCAAAACGGGCACCAGGCTATTGAGAACGGGCATATTTTAAAAGGTGTGCTTGAAGTTGATGAAAACGTTAGTCCTTTCATTCTAAAAAAACTAAATATTAAGCCTGATGTTTTTGAAAAGACTCTGGACGCGATTATAAAATCTTACCCAAAAGTTTCTGGTGGGCAACCTTTTCTTTCTACCGGAGCAAATCAAACTTTTGCAAAAGCAGATAAATACAAGAAAGATCTGAAAGATGAATTTGTTTCTATTGAGCATTTATTGCTTGGCATTTTAGGAAGCGGTGATTCTGTAAGCGGAATGATGAAAGATTTGGGGCTGAATGAAAAAGACATGAAGGCTGCAATTAATGAATTGAGAAAAGGCAGCAACGTTACAAGCCAGAGCCAGGAAGAAACTTATAATTCATTAAACAAATACGCTATTAATTTAAATGAGATGGCTAAAACCGGAAAATTAGATCCGGTAATTGGAAGAGATGAAGAGATCAGGAGAGTGTTACAAATTTTGAGTCGCAGAACAAAAAACAATCCCATACTTGTTGGTGAGCCTGGCGTTGGTAAAACCGCTATTGCAGAAGGTTTGGCGCATAGAATTATAAGCGGAGACGTTCCTGAAAATTTAAAATCGAAACAAATTTTTTCTTTAGATATGGGATCCCTGATTGCAGGAGCAAAATACAAAGGAGAATTTGAAGAGCGTTTGAAAGCGGTGATAAAAGAAGTGATTGGCGCTGCCGGAGAAATTATTTTATTTATTGACGAAATTCATACGCTTGTTGGAGCGGGTGGAGGAGGAGAAGGCGCAATGGATGCAGCCAATATTTTAAAACCCGCATTGGCAAGAGGTGAGTTAAGAGCAATCGGCGCAACCACATTAAATGAATTTCAAAAATATTTCGAAAAAGATAAAGCTTTAGAAAGACGTTTTCAGAAAGTAATGGTGGCTGAACCAAGTATGGAAGACAGCATTTCTATTCTGCGCGGAATAAAAGAAAAATACGAAACACATCATAAAGTAAGAATTAAAGACGAAGCAATTATTGCAGCAGTAGAACTTTCTACACGTTACATTACAGATCGTTTTCTTCCTGATAAAGCAATTGATTTAATGGATGAGGCGGCCAGTAAACTGAGAATGGAAATAAACTCTATGCCTGTTGAACTGGATGAAGTGGAAAGAAAAATTCGCCAGCTTGAAATTGAAAGAGAAGCAATAAAACGTGAGAACGATACTAAAAAGTTAAGCGAACTCAATAAAGAAATTGCAGAACTTACAGATTTCAGAACAGATCTGCGAGCTAAATGGCAAAGTCAGAAAGAAGCTATTGAAGGTGTACAAAAAATAAAATTAGAAATTGAAGATTTGAAATTGCAGGCGCAAAATTATGAGCGTGCAGGCGATTACGGAAAAGTTGCAGAGATCCGCTATGGAAAAGTTCAGGAAGCCGAAGCAAAATTGCAGGAGCTTGTTGAAAAATTAAACGTTGTAAAAGCTTCGGGAAAACAATTGGTAAATGAAGAAGTAGGCAGCGAAGAAATTGCAAGCGTAGTAAGTGCCTGGACCGGAATTCCGGTAAAAAGCATGTTGCAAAGTGAAAGAGAAAAGTTACTGAACCTTGAAACAGAATTGCACAAACGTGTTATTGGACAAGAAGAAGCAATTGAATCTTTAGCTGATGCTGTGCGAAGAAGCCGTGCAGGATTGCAGGATGCAAAAAAACCGATCGGGTCTTTTATTTTCCTGGGAACAACCGGTGTAGGTAAAACCGAACTGGCCAAAGCGCTCGCGGAATTTTTGTTTAACAACGAAAACAGCATGACGCGTATTGATATGAGCGAATACCAGGAACGCCACGCCGTCAGCAGGCTGGTAGGCGCACCACCGGGTTATGTTGGTTACGAGGAAGGCGGGCAATTGACCGAAGCTGTTCGCCGTAAACCTTACAGTGTGGTGCTGCTCGACGAAATAGAAAAAGCACATCCGGACGTATTCAATATACTTTTGCAGGTTTTAGACGACGGGCGGCTTACCGATAATAAAGGCAGGGTAGTTAATTTCAAA
>JACMLS010000619.1 GCA_014379485.1 Bacteroidia bacterium
CCAGTTGCCGCAATTCCATAATTCAAAATAAACTTTTTGGAAATTTTTTTATACCATTCCATCCCCAATAAAAAGTTAAATGAATGAATTGCGCTTGAGTGTTCAGAGAAAAGAGTATCATGCAGCTTTTCTTTTGATGAAGCTAAATAACCACCCACACTAAAAAATATGGCCGATTTTTTAAAAACCCGTCTGTAACTGATGGTTTGAACCGGTGCGTTTGTATAGTTGCTCCATAAAGCACCAAGAAGTCCGGTTGCATCTACACCCAGCATATTCTTATATTTAAAAATACGGCTTGAGTCTCCTGTTTGATTTTGAGAGAAGACGGTGGTGGTAATATTAATTACCAAAAGCAATACAATTGTTTTTTTCATGGGATAGATTTTAACTCAAGGTAGAGTTCTGCCTTAGTTGAAAAAAACAAAAAGGCTTAAGTGGCAGGCTGAAGTTTTTAATTGGTTATAGTGAATCGATTCAGGTGAAAATTAGTTGTTGATTCAGAAAAAACAGTAAAAAAGATTTGAATGGTTGTCTTGAGAAAAAATTATTCATTCTTCTCCAAGCATTTACTGAAAAAGGCGAAAGCGCTGTCAACCTGCGCAAGAGTAAATTCGCGATCAGCGTTTTTTGTTCTGATGTTTAGTTTGCCAAGACTGGCGTATAAAAAACTGAAATCCTTTTCTGCAAGAACGCCATAAGCATCGCCGGTTCTTGTTTGTCTCATGGCTTCATATTGTTCGTTGCTAAACTTTGCCTTGTTCGTTGCATTCATATTTCCCATTATCTCGTCCATGGTAACTATGTACGCATCTTTTCCATTCATTTTTGTTTTAATCCCCATTTCCCGCTTTGGGGGAACTTTGCCTCTTATTTCATAATGGTTCTGATAAAGTGCTTTCTCAAAATCTTTAAGAGCTTGTGTTGTGTTTTTTGCATTGCAGGTAAAATTCAGTTCGCGTGCAGAAATGCAGAATTTTTTGCTTGTGGGCTCAAAATACAAACAAGGCAGATTGGAGCCGGGATGGATCTCGCCAGAAAAATACTGTATAAGTAGTTTTGAATCAACAGACAATAAAATTTCTTTTTTGTTGTCGTTAAGGTCATACGGACTTTTAGTTGCAGGTGTTTGTTCAATAAGTGGAATTGTATCCGATTCATTTTTTGATTTGCTTCCACATGAAAACAAAAACGCAAAACAAATAATTGTTATTGAAGCTAAAAGTGATTTCGTTTTTAAAAACATACTTGCTAGTTCACTACAAATTTCATGTTTTGAATAAATGTGCCTGAATTTTTTTTGTCAGTCCACAACACAGCTTCAATAGAAATTTTAGTTCCTTTTTCCATTTTTGCGATTGCTTTTTTCAGATCATCTAAAAACTTTGGAGTAGTTTGGCTGATGATATCCGTTCCCATTTTATCTTTAATAATAAGTTCAACAGATTTTAAACGGTAATCGCAATTGTTAGTGTCTGAATATTGAAATGCGGTGCAGGCCTGCAATTCCTGCAGAGAAATTTGTCCGCCACGTTTTCCGGCAAGCGAAATTTTGCAGCTGTCATTTTTAGTTTGAGAAAAGCAACTGAAAGAGATCAGTACAACAGCGAGCAGCAATAAATTTTTCATTTCTAATAATTTTAATTTGCCG
>JACMLS010000064.1 GCA_014379485.1 Bacteroidia bacterium
TGTGTAAACCTGGTAAGGAGTTAAACCCTTTAAAATTCCGTGTGGGCGTTCAAAAGCAAAATCCTGTATTGCAAAATTCAATTTCTCAATCAATCCGGTAAGAGTACGGATATCCATATTGTTTAGGTAAAAAGTTTTTAGCACCCGATTTAATGCTTCGGCCATTGAATTACTGGGCCAGCCATCAGATAATGCTTTAATGTGTTTTATTTCTACACCGTCAATGTTCTGTATAAATTCTGTTACGTTTACATTAAAATTTTCAGGGCCACCGTCTGTCATGAGTTTAAGGTTTTCAAGTGATGGATCAATCCCGAGTGCTTTGCGTAAAGAGTTTTTAAAAGTTTGGGCCCGAAATTTTCCGCAAAGTTTAGTGTGTACTTCAACAGATAAAGGAAAACGCGAAAAATTATCGATTACTGTATAAATATAAAACCGCAGTTTGTCAATAGAAAAATAAGTTACATCGGCATGCCATAACTCGTTTGGTTTGCTTGCCCGTATTCCTTTTTTCAGTTGTTTAACGCTTTTAGGTTTTAATCTTTCAGTATTTAAAATAGCGGCATATTTATACCATGTGCTTAATCCCATAGATACAATTTTATTATTCAGCGCATAAAAATAAACCGAACGTAATGGCCAGAATTTAAATTCTTCGCAAGTAAGAAGACTTTTCATTTTTCTGATCTCAGGCACAAGCAGTTGAATGGAATGCACTTTTCTGCAATGATTTATTAACGAATCAGAACATTTTACACGAACCTGCCTTATCCATTCCCTCAACGTTGTTTCATCAATCCCTATCAGTTTAGAAAAACATTTGATAGAAATAAAATTTTTAAATCGCTGAGCAAGTTCAACAAAGAATTCTCTCTCTTTGTGCAAAGCCTTGTTAAATCCTTTTGTTTTTGCTGCAACAGAACGAAAGAACACAAAAAGTTTTAAAATAGAAATTGAAATATTTTTGGCGGTAGGAAAATCACCAAAACGTTTAATCCATTCTATTTCTCTTCCAACCACAACAGAAAGCTCGTTTCCGTAAAATTCTCCGGCATCTGTATTGCCGTATCTTTTGAGTTGAGAGCGATGAATAGTTTTTTTGTATTCAACAGGCAAGGCATTCATTGCAACCAGAATTTTGAGATCTGTATGAATTTTTCTTCTTTTCATAGTGCTAAGTAAGAAAATTTCATTGCAGGTTAATATTGAGCTCTTGTCAATTCTAAAATAATTGTATCCGCTTAGCGAATAAATTTGCAGGAATTTCGTAAGCGTCTTACCAGCCCTAAAATGTAAATTGTGTAAGTCGTAGTGAAAATTGTGTAAGGCATCAGCTTTAAAATCTGCGCATCTTTGTGTGTGAATATTCTTTCACACTTAAATCACTAAAAATGAAAAGAAAATTAGTACTGAATGCGGCGATGCTGGCGTTTATATTTATACCTGTTGCAATTTTTTCACAAGCTCCAGCTTTGGGGACCGCAGCAGATTTTATTCTTTTCTCTACCAACGGAGCGGTAAGTAACACCGGAATTTCGCATTTTACCGGTAATGTTGGCACCAACAACGGTTCAAGCACTGCATTTGGAAATGTGAATGGTGTTATGCATGATGGCGACGGAGCGAGTGCACAATGCGCTGCAGACTTACTGATTGCTTACAACCAGTTGGCCGCTACTACAGCAACTTTTGCACACGCGCCTTTGCTTGGAAACGGAGAGATTCTTGTGCCGGGTGTGTACGCGCTTACAGGTTCATCAACTATGAACTTAGATCTTGTATTAGACGGACAAGGAGATTCAAATGCTGTTTTTATTTTTAAAATGGCCGGATCTTTTTCTGCAAACGCATCTTCAAAAGTTAAACTTATAAACGCAGCGTTGGCATGTAATGTGTTTTGGAAAGTAGAAGGGCTTGTAAGCATGGCTTCGGGAACAACTATGAGAGGAACAATAATTGCCAACAACGCTGCCATTAACATGAGTACCGGAGATACGCTTGAAGGCAGAGCGCTTTCTACAGCCGGAGCAGTTACTGTTGACGGAGTGCTTGCATACACACCAACAGGTTGTGGAAGCCCCGTACACATGGGTCCGCTGGCTCCTGTACTTGGAGGCGCTGCCTGTTATGGTGTATTTTCTGGTAATGGTGCCGTTTCAAATTCAGGCATTACCTATGTTACAGGCGATGTTGGTAGCAATGTTGGTTCTGCAACAGGTTTCAACCCGGCATTTGTAACAGGAACTATACACACCATTCCTGATGGTTCTACCGCGCAAGCAGCAAGCGATCTTGCAACTGCATACACTTATCTCAATACATTACCTTACGATATTGAATTATTATATCCGGCACAATTCGGAAATAACCTGGTGCTTACACCACACACTTATCTTTTAAATGCAGCCACTGTATTTACAGACACGCTTTATCTGAATGCAGAAGGCAACAGTAATGCAGTGTTTATTATTAAACTAAACGGAGCACTTTCTACCAGCACTTATTCTAAAGTAATTTTAATTAACGGCGCACAGCCTGAAAATGTTTACTGGAAGATAGAAGGTGCTGTAAGTATAAACAATTACTCTGTTTTTATTGGAACGATCGTTTGCAACAACGGTGCTTTGGGCGCTTTGAATACTGGAGTTACTTTAACAGGAAGGGCGCTGACTACAACAGGCGCCATATCAACCACAGCAATAAATGCAGTGGCAAGTCCTATTCCATCTAACTGCGGAACTTTAAGCATTGCAAATCTGTCTTTGACAAACGAACAGGTTTCGCTTTATCCAAATCCCTTTACTACTTCTTCCACCATCAGCATCAGCAATACATTACTGCTCAATAAAGCTGAAGTAAGGTTGTACAATGTTTTAGGCGAAGAAGTGATCAGTGCAGGCTTAACGCAGAAATTAACTGTGCTTGAAACAGGCAATCTCCCTGCAGGAATTTATTTTTACAGGGTAATTGGCGATAACAGAACCATTCAATCTGGCAGAATTATTTCTCAGAAGTAGATCGTTAAACATAAAGTTTTTTTCTTTTGAAAAGCCATATTCAGAAAAAAGGATGTGGTTTTTTTCATTTGCGGCATTAAGACCGGACACTCATTTTCCTGTTTTGGCTATTTAGAACCAGTTCTTAACTAATATTAAAATTACGGGGGCTTTACCGCTGTACATTTATAAAAAGTAAAAACAAA
>JACMLS010000620.1 GCA_014379485.1 Bacteroidia bacterium
ACGCTCGGTGGTGGCGGCGGGCCGAAGCGCCTCCGAGAGCAGTCGTTCCCGGCCGTACAGCGCGGGTTCTGCCAGTACGGTGACGGATTCGCGCAGAATACCGATGCGTTTGAGCAGCGCGTGCATGGCGTACTGCGGGAAGTTGTAGATTTCAAACGCTACATCCTATGTGTGTACAACCCTATTATGTTTCCTGAAATGCTTAAAGTTTTTGCCATGTTCAAAGATTATCAGTTTGTAATTGCAGGCGCACCTGCTCTCGAATTGCAGGTTTATGAACAATACATGGGTGAAAACAAGGTGCGTGTACTCTTTGGTAAAACCTATCAAATACTGAATTTTGCACAGGCCGGCATTATAACCAGCGGAACAGCAACGCTTGAAACAGCTTTGTTCAATGTTCCGCAAGTGGTGTGTTATAAAACCGGTGGCTTTGCTTATTGGTTGGGAAGAAAGATCGTAAATTTTACTTACGCATCTCTTGTAAATTTAATTCTGAATCGCCCTGTTCTTAAAGAGTTATTGCAGAATGATATGAATGCGGAATTGATTGCTAAAGAGTTAAGACCCTTGCTGACAGAAACGCCCGAGCGAAAAAAAATGCTGGAAGAATATGAAACCACACGTAAAATACTTGGCGGTGCAGGAGTTTCAGAACGCATTGCAAAAAAATTATACGCATACCTTACCTCCAAAAAATAAGAAATGAAAAAAATAATTTTCAGCACCCTTTTTATTTTTTTCTCCTTTGTTGCTTTCTGTAACGACATGGTTAAGGTGAGAATCCTTGCACACCTTAAAGTAAATTCTGTTTTATTTTCTCCTGATAAAGGAAGTTATAAAGTGTATGGCGATGGAAGAGAAATCTTTTCAATGGATCAGAAAGGTGTGCTAAAAATTTCTGTGAGTGGAGATACTATTGAAGTAAAGTCTGTAGAAAATAATCTCGGAAAATTCAGCAGCGTAAAAATTATTGGAATGGGAGAAGACAACGCTTTCAGAATAAAGTGCGTTGATCCCGACAGAAAATACCGTTATTACCAGGACGATCTAACCATTTTTGCTGATGCGGCTTCAAAAAATTTAAAATTAGTAAATGTTGTTGAGTTGGATAAGTACATTAGCGGTGTAGTAGAGGCAGAAGCCGGAAGCCGCAGCGCATTAGAGTTTTATAAAGTGCAGGCAATATTGGCAAGAACTTACGCTTTAAACATTTTAACCAAACATGCAGCAGAAGGTTTTGACATCTGCGACCAGGTACATTGCCAGGCTTTTTACGGAAGAACAAAAGAAGAAGAAATTTTAAAAGCGGTTTACATGACCAAAGGAATTGTTGTTGTAGATCACGATATGAATCTTATCACCGCCGTTTTTCATAGTAACAGCGGAGGTCAAACAGTAAATGCTGTGGATGTGTGGGGAACACCAACTCCATACCTTGTTTCTGTAAAAGATTCTTTTAGCGTTGCAATGCCCAATTATAAATGGACGCGTAAAATGGCGGTTGAAGATTGGTTGGATTATTTAAAAATCAAACACAATTATCCTATTGAAGACAGTATCGCTAAACGAAACGCATTAAATTTTGCACAGGTAAACAGGAAAAATTTTATTGAAGGAAAAGGAGTAAAAGTTCCGCTTAAAAACATTCGCACAGATCTTGTGTTACGTTCAACTTTTTTTAGCGTAGAAACCAAGGGAGATACCGTTTTGCTTTGCGGCAAAGGTTATGGACACGGAATAGGCATGTGCCAGGAAGGCGCAATGAAAATGGCAAAGCTCGGTTACAAATATCCCGAAGTAATAAAGTTCTATTACAAAAATGTTTCGCTGATTGATAAGACGCAGCTTAGCTTTTTTAGGGAGGATTAATTTTTGGATGGAAGGGTGGAAGAATGGAATGTTGGGTAGGGATTTCTCTGAAGAATAAAATCTGGTTTTATTGTATGTGATAACTAACAATGTCACGTACTTTTTTCTGTGTTGAGTCATAGATTTCAGATCTCATTAAACCAACGTCTTGCTTAAAGTAGAAGTAAACACTATCCGGCCAGCCCATTGAACTTTGTTCAGACGGGTATTTATAAAAACACCTGTAAACATTTGAATAATTAGTTCCGTATATTGTACAGGAAGGAATTAAGACAACAGTGTTACTCTGAATGAGAGAACTGCCATTTGAAAGGGCAAAAGGAACAAAAGTAGTATAGTTCGTATTGTTGGCAACGATCATGTTTTTGTGAATGTAATAACCGTTGCCTGAAGTTCCATGTGTATAACTAATAAGCCCCGAACCAGATCCAGGTCCGCATGGTGCAGACCATTCTGAATGGGGAAAAGATTTTCCGTTACAATAAATAGAATCATTCGTATTCTGAACTGAGTCGTGATAGATCCAATAAGAACCTGCGTTAAAAAGAAAGTGATTTACAAGATAAGGGTCAAGATCGTTTTCAATAAAATCTCCGCATTTTGGAGCCTCAGTTTTTTTATGACAGGTAAAAAATAAAATTCCTATTAAAAACAGTGGCAATATTCTTTTTATAAGGACTTTCATTGATTAATGGATTTAGAAATAAATTTAGACCAAAATAGCAAGAAAAGCAAATTAGCGTTCCCCTTTTTTGAAACACATAGAAACATAGAGCACATAGAAAAACTTATCAGTGTAAATCAGTTAAATCTGTGTTATCAGTGTTCCCCGAAAAAATCCGCGTTCCCCTTTTCACCCAACCTTCCAACCTTCCACACAAATGTAATTTCCACCTGAAATTTCCTTCTAAAACTCGCTCTTAAAATAAAACTCAATTTCCGGATTTTTTTCCTGCGCCATTTGTAACAGCCAGGCAGATTCTGCAAGAAAAACAGGGCGTTCTTCTTTGTCGAATGCAATGTATGCAGCTTTATCTTGTATGAATGCTTC
>JACMLS010000621.1 GCA_014379485.1 Bacteroidia bacterium
GATAAGGATTTGAGAGAGAAAATAAAATAATGTTTACCACATAAGCTACTCTGTTTGCCACAGATTTTACGGATCACCAAGGATTGCAGGCACAGATTATTATTTAATCTGCGATCCCAATAACTATCGGGAGTGGCATTTTTAATCGAGTCAACCATTTTCTCTCTCTTTTAAAACATTTTCTTTAAATTTATAGTATGGAATTTAAAATTTACCAGGCAGACGCCTTTACTCATCATCTTTTTGGAGGAAATCCGGCAGCGGTTGTTCCTTTAGAAAAATGGCCCGATGATGGGTTGATGCAAAATATTGCAGCAGAAAATAACCTTGCCGAAACCGCTTTTTATGTAAAAAATAATGAGCACTTTCAGATAAGGTGGTTTACACCCAACACAGAAGTTGATCTGTGCGGGCATGCAACATTAGCAGCGGCTTTTGTACTTTTTAATTTCGAAGGATTTAGCGGAAACGAAATTATTTTTGCTTCAAGAAGCGGTGAGTTAAAAGTTACCCGGCAAAATGATCTGCTTACACTTGATTTTCCTGGAGATGACCTTAATGAAATAGAAATTTTTCAGGAACTTTTAAACGGATTCAATAACAGACCAATAAAGGTACTGAAAGGAAAAACAGATTATATGCTTGTGTTTGAAAATGAAAAACAAGTAGCAACGTTAAGTCCGGATTTTAAAGAAGTAGCCAAACTGAAAGCGCGTGGGGTGATAGCTACTGCAAAAGGAGATGAGGTGGATTTTGTTTCGCGATTTTTTGCACCGCAGTGCGGGATTGACGAAGATCCGGTTACTGGTTCTGCGCATACGAGCCTTGCGCCTTACTGGTCAAAAATTTTAAATAAAACAGAAATGAATGCAATACAGATCTCTAAACGAAAAGGATTTTTGAATTGCAGAATTTCGGGAAACAGAGTCTTGATCAGCGGGAAAGCGAAATTATATTTAGAGGGAAAAATAATTATTGAATGATTATTTCAATAAAAAGGGAAATTAATTAAAAAAAAAAGCATGAAATTCTTCAAAATTATTCCTGCACTTATTTTTTGCCTCATTACTTCAGCTACTTTTTCACAAGGAGAGTTTGTAATTGAAATTGATACTGCAACAGGTTCATACAGCCAGCTTGGGAGCGCAATAAGCGGAATAACATGGGTATTTCCTAATGTAAGGACTTATGATGAAACGCATGGTGCATATATTTTTCAGGGTGGCCCCTCTGTTGTAGATCATCTTTATTCTATTGACGTAACTAATGGTTCTATCATTTCCAATCCGTATTTTGCTTCGGGCGGATCTTGTGTAAGAGAACCTAAATACGATAACACAAATGATACACTTTACGGTTTGTATTGGAATAATATCCAGTTCTTTTTGGCTTACGTAAATCCTGCAACGGGTTTTTACGCACAGATCGGAACAAATCCAATAGCAGGTTTAAGCGGAACAATTCAGGGAGGAACTACTTATAACGAGGTCAGTCATCAATATCTTGCTTACGATGGCAGCAATTTATTTTCGATTGATGCGCATACAGGTAATCTGATCTCTTCTCCTGTTTTAAATTTAACACCGGGCGATCAGTTAATGCATTTTTGCTATAATAATACTGCCAACGTTTTAACCGGCCTCATTCAAAATTCATCTACACAACTTTGCCGCCTGGCTTCAATTAATCCTGCAACAGGAACCGTAACACAGGTCGGAACTCCCACTGCTTATGGTACAGGTGGCGGAAGCTCAACAATAGACGAAATAAATCAGCGATATATTTACACCAGCTACGACGGCGTTTTTTATTATGTAACAACAAACGATATTGCTACCGGCACCATTATTGCAAATGTGCCCGTTCCTTTTAGCAGCGGAGACAACGTATCTGGTATTGCATTTGATAATGTAAAAGGCAAGCTATACGGCACGCAATGGGATGCAAATTTTGATACAGGGATTAATAATTATAGTAAGGCTGACGATTTAATTATTTATCCTGTCCCGGCAAGCAACGCACTAACTATTCAATCGTCAAAAGAGATTGGCGCAATTATTATTCACAATGCACTTGGTGAAATTGTTTTGCAAACAAAGAGCAAAAACATGCAGGAACTAATTGACATTAGTAAATTGCCTGCTGGGTTTTACACGATTTCTACACAGGGCAATCACAAAAAAATAACCAAGGAATAATCACTCGTCCCCTTCCCTCGTCCTTCGCCCCTTCTCTAAAAACTCAGCCTCAAACCAAACCTGTAAAACAAATTAATTTTCTGATTGCTTTGTATGGCGGTACCCACATCAAAACGAAACACTTTTAAAATTTTATCTGCACCCACAAATACTTCGGTGTAACTGCTATTCGGGGTAAAAAGCGCATTAACACCCGCCACTTCGTAAATTTTTGTACGGCGTAAAAAGGGGATTTTACCAATGAAAAAACCTCGGAAGTTTTGTGAAGCATGCAGCTCAACAAATTTATCATTGGTACTGTAGGTATAATAATTGAGTGCGTGAAATTCTGAAATAGGTTCGCGGGTAGACATTCCGTAAAATTCAGAATTTGATTTATTCATTAAAAAAATGGTCTGGTTGCCGCTGAAATGCTTGTAATCTATAAAATTCATATTGCTGTTATTGAAAAAAGTTCCGGCCAGCACATCAAACTTAAAAACGCCCAGCGCACGCATCTCAATATCTTTTCCAAGTCCAAGTTCCAGGTAATCGTAATTAAAATTTGCACCTGCTGTTGCAATTCCTTTTTTATATGCAAAAGAAAACTCAGGCCATTTTGTTGGTAACATACGTTTGTAATTTGGATAGGTCTCGTATTTTGCAAACGGAATAAACTTAAAACCAATTGTAACTTGTATGGACTGATGTGTTGTAAAAGCTATAGAATCGTTGTAAGTGCCAACGTTCTGCGGATTATTGGAGGTAAAATGTCTGTCGCTGTGCATTGTCCAATAATAAAAACTTTTATTTTGAAGCGCCTGCCGGTTCATGTATTGCGCATCAGCATTCAAAAATAAACCATTCAGCAATTCCTGCCTGTAAGATATTTCTGCAACATCTTTCTGAAATAATTTCATATAATTTCGTTTCTCAAATAAAGTATAACCTGAGTTTAAAAACTCGCTGATGGGCTCATGAGTATTGTATTGGCGCATAAAACGGCCGGCACTTACAGAAATGCTTTGTCTCTTTTTAGGATTCAACACAGTAAAAGCGGATAGGCCTCCGCTCCATTTAAAATTATCAACACCATACCGCAGTCCGCCAGAAATTCCTGAAACCCTGTTTGTAGAATCGTTTGCTTTGTAAAAGGAAGCCTGTAGCTTTGCATTTACACCTTCTACCGTATTATAATTAACCATATTCAATAAGCCATTTGTAAAAAACGATGTTCCTTTTACTGAGTTTCTTTGCGAAATTCCGCCAAGACCAATATTCCATTTGCGGTTTGCTTTTATTACCGAGTCTTTATATTCTTTGCTTTCCATTTTCTTTAAAGTACTGTCACCTTTTTTATAAAATTTCGCCTCTTCTGCAGAAAGAATTGCCGGACGGGTAGTTTGCCAGAATGCTGTGTCTTTTTTATTTGCTTTTTCGTCAATTCTGAAAAGTTCGTTTCCAAAGAATTTTTTAGGAAAAGTTCTGTTTACCTGGTAATTTGAAATGGAAGCGGTGCTTAAATCGTTGGCGCCAAAACCAAATATTTTTATGTGGCTGTACAACTGTAATTGTACAGGAACGTAAATGCTGTCATTCACTTTCATCATTTCCTGTTTAATATGAACGGTGTCTACAAATTCAATCTGCGCATCTTTTGTTGCGTAAAGATTGCAGGAGTAGACCTGGTAATTATCTTCGCTGATATAAATTTCGCCGTGAAAAAGCGGATCTCCTTTTCTGCGGGGAATGATCTGAATTTTATGCACAGGGCGTTCATCCACAAAAAAAGTTCCGAGGTATTTATATTTGTAACTCAACAGCGAACCCGTTGCGAGCGGAGAAATAAAAGGTCTTTCAGAATATTGCTGCATATCAATAGAAGGTTCATAAAAATTTACGAACACATCCTCTACCCTGTTCCAGCTAAAACCGGTTTTTGTTCCGGCCACTTTACTTGCAATCATTTCTTCTTTTTTCAGATCGGGCCGTTTAAAATAATAACGCGCCACAGATTCTGAAAGATAAACCACTCCTATATCATTTGTATCAGGCAGATCCTTTTTCTTTATGAAAAAAGGAAGTTTTTTAGGCAACTGCAGGAGCTTTACATTGCTCTTCATATAAATGTCTGCCGAAAAAGACTGTACGCGTTCTAAATTTTCTTTGCGGTGTTTAATTGCCTGCCGCATAATTGCGTAAGCGGGGTCTTTTGCATTTGCTTTTATCAACACTTCCTGCAACTGGTAATTTTCTGATTTCATTTTAATTATTAAATCAGAGGTTTTTGTGTTTATGTCCAGCTTTTCTTTGCGCGTTACATAACCAAGCGTTTGAAAACCGAGTACAATATTTTCTCCTTCCTTTACATTCAAAATAAACTATCCTTCAGCATTGCTGATTGTCCCAACTGTAGTACCCTCAATAAAAACATTTACAAAGGGAATTTCTGTATTATTTACGTCTACTACTTTTCCTTTAACAGTAATGTAATTTTCTTTCACACCCAAACAACGCATCATAAAGGCGATTTGAAAAGCAAGGTCTTTCAATTGCGTATATCTTCCTGAGCTGCCACCGTGCCCGCCTGACATACTTGTTTTAAGTAAAAGTAAATTGGTGTCTGTTTTCAACTCGCGCAATTTAGCAACCCATTTGGCAGGTTCCCAATACCCAACCTGCGAATCATTATAACCTGCCGATGCTAAAATATTCGGATAAGATTTTTTCTCAACATTATCATAAGGCGAATAAGAGCGCATGTAGTTGTAATAATCTTTTTGTTTTGGATTGCCCCACTCTTCAAATTCGAAAGTTGTAAGCGGCAAAGTTTCATCGAGCATGGTATTGATCACATCTACAAAAGGAACGCCTGCAAGAACGCATTTGTAAAGATCGGGCCGCATATTTGTAACTGCACCCATCAGCAACCCGCCTGCACTTGCGCCTTCAATTGCAATTCTGTTTGGGTTCGTGTATTTTTGCTCAATCAAAAATTCTGTACAGGCAATAAAATCAGTAAACGTATTTTTCTTATTAAAAAGTTTTCCGTCTTCATACCATTGGTTTCCCAAATCGTCGCTGCCCCGAATGTGTGCAATGGCAACAATAAAACCACGATCTAACAAACTTATCCAGGGCGAACCAAAGCCAATGGTATTGGAAGCACCGTAAGAACCATAGGAGGTAAGATAGAGCGGATTATTTCCATCTTGCTTCATTCCTTTTTTATATGCGAAGGTGATTGGAACAAGTTTGCCGTCTTTTGCAGGAGCGTAAAGGCGTTTTGTTTCGTAATCAGCGGAATTGTAGGTACCGAGTATTGTATCGGTTTGAATTATTTTTTTTTCGC